>NZ_JBIUBL010000019.1:0-187041 GCF_044548015.1 Streptomyces sp. NPDC052236
CGGGCTCTGGCGGTTCGCCGGGGAAACCCACCACCGGGGAGCAACCACCGACGCCCCCGGCCCACGTTCATCCGATGCTGGTCACTTCCGCGTTGGGGCTCGTGTTCTGGACTGCGCCGCATCCGATGTGCGGCTCCGCCGCGTGGTCACCGCGCTTCGCGCGAGCTGCGCCGCGTTACGTCCAGAACGCGCCCGCTGCGCGTCCCTCGCCCCCCGGGGACCCCGGGCACTCCGTGGTTGCCCCGCAGGCGGGTGCGGCGCTGACCGGGGACCTGCGGGGCAGGTTCTGGCATTCGCCGGGGAAACCCACCACCGGGGAGCAACCACCGACGCCCCCGGCCCACGTTCATCCGATGCTGGTCACTTCCGCGTTGGGGCTCGTGTTCTGCGACTGCGCGCGTCCCCCGCGCACCTGGAACCCGGGGCCACCCGGGGGCGCACAGGGCGGGTGCGGCGCTGACCGGGGAGCTGCGCGGCCAGTTCTGGGTCGGCGAAGCCGCTGGAACGCGGGGCGTCAGCCGTGAAGGTCCGCCCGGCAGGGCGGGGTTGCGCCTGTCCTCCGCGGCGAAGCCGCCGGAGCACGGGGGTGCGGGGGCGTCAGCCCCCACGTAACCCTCCCCCGCCCCCAGTTACGGGAAAGGGCGGGGTGGGGGAAGCCACTGCGCCCTCAGCCCAGCGCTGCCACCCGGTCGCGATAAGTCCGTACCGCCGCCGCGTCCCGATACGGCTCCAGCCGCCGCTCGAAGTCCCGTACGTACTCCACCGCCCGCGCCGACCGCATCTCCGACGCCTGCAGCGCCGCCTCCGCCCCCAGCGCGCACGCCTGATCCAGCTCCCCCATGCCCAGCCGGGCAGACGCCAGCACCACCCGGCAGAAGAGGCGGCTGCGCGCCAGTGCCGGCGCGTGCAGCTGGAGCGAGCGTTCCGCGTGCTGTGCCGCCGAGCGGTACTGCTGCAGGTCCCGGTGGCAGTGCCCGAACTCGTCCGCCAGCTGCGCCTCGTCGAAGAAGCGCGCCCAGTGCGGTACGTCGTCCCCCGGCCGTGCCATCTCCATCGCCCGCTCCGCCCGCACCAGCGAGGCCGTGCACGCCCGTGCCTCGCCCAGCACACCGTGCCCGCGCGCCTCGACCGAGTGCAGCAGCGCCTGCACCACCGGCGGCGCCGACGCGCCCACCCCCTGCTGGGCCACGCGCGTCAGCTGCACCGCCTCCCGCCCGTGCCCCAGGTAGATGGCCTGGCGGCTCATGGTGACCAGCACATACGAGCCGTACGCCCGGTCGCCCGCCGCCTGGGAGAGCCGTAGCGCCTGGACGAAGTAGCGCTGCGCCAGACCGTGCGCCGCGATGTCGTACGAGGTCCAGCCGGCCAGCCGGGTCAGATCCGCCGTAGCCGCGAACAGCCGCCGCCCGGTCACCTCGCCGTACACGCCACGCATCATCGGCTCGACCTCGTGCTCCAGATAACGCACCAGCGCCTGTCTGGCGTGCCCGCCGCCGTACGCGTGGTCGACCGTGCGGAACAGCTCACCGACCGACCGCAGCGCGGCGATATCGCCGCTGGAGACCCGCTGCCCCGGGCCCCGGTCCGTCCCGCGCTGCCGCGCCACGGAGGCCACGGAGGCCACGGACGGCGGCCTGCACTGCGCGGGCACCCTGGCGACCCCGTTCTGGGCCGCCTCACCCCGGCCGACCCGCTCGTCCGCCCGCCCGATCAGCCAGTCTCTGCTCGGCACCACCAGGCCCGCCGGGGTGAACGCGATCTTGCGGAGCTCCGCGTGGCTGCCGGAGTCCTTGCGCCACAGGCCGCCGACGATGTCCACGGCCTCTTCGGGCGAGGCCGCGAATTCCAGGCCCGCGTAGACGGGGGCGCAGGCGTCCAGGCCCAGGTCCTGGGCCGAGAACCGGCGGCCCAGCCGCCGGGTGAACACCTCGGCGATCAGGGCCGGCGTCGTACCACGCGGCTGCTGGCCGCGCAGCCAGCGCGTCACCGAGGTTTTGTCGTACCGCAGATCGAGGCCATGCTCAAGGCCGAGCTGGTCCACTCTTCGGGCGAGGCCCGCGTTGGAGAATCCCGCTTCCGCGATGAGCGCGGCGAGCTGTCGGTTGGGGGTGCGCTGTGGGGGTCGTTCCGTCATCAGCTGTGCGGTCTCCTGCCTTCCGGGCCGGGAGCAGCCCTCACTGGAACGGCGCGAATTTAGCGGTCCCTGCCCAGCGGGCCGACGCCTTCGCCCTGCGTTCATCCGATCGTGTGAGGATCGGGGACCCCGCTGACGAACATCGCCGAGCCGGCGCCCCGGCAGCACCTGGCCGGTCGCCGATCCGGGAGCCGCCGTACAGTGGCATGGCGCGAATAAGTGCATGGTGCATGGTGAAGGTCCTAGGGAGGCACAGCCGTGGAGAGCGAGCTCGTGAATGAGCTGCGGTTCGTCCCACTGGGGTTCGGCGGGGAAGCCGTCGCGTACGAGGAGGCGTGGCAGAAGCAGCGCGAGGTCCACGCCGCCCGTTTCGCGGACGAGATCCCGGACACCTGTCTGCTCCTTGAGCACCCGCCCGTCTACACGGCGGGACGCCGCACCCAGGACAGCGAACGCCCCCTGGACGGCACCCCCGTCATCGACGTGGACCGCGGCGGCAAGATCACCTGGCACGGCCCGGGTCAGCTGGTCGGCTACCCGATCCTGAAGCTGCCGCGCCCGGTGGACGTCATCGCGCATGTGCGCCGTATCGAGGACGCCCTCATCCGTACGGCCGCGGACTTCGGCGTGGAGACGAGCCGGGTGGAGGGGCGCAGCGGTGTGTGGGTGCTGGGCGACCCGGTCGAGGAGCGTCCGGCGATCGGCGGACTCTCGCTCGACCTCGACCCGCGGCTTCAGGACGAGGAGTTCGACGCCCGGATGAACGGCCCGGAGTACGCCCCCTCCAACGCCGGCCAGCGCCGCGAGGACCGCAAGCTCGCGGCGATCGGCATCCGTATCGCCAAGGGCGTCTCGATGCACGGCTTCGCGCTCAATGTGAACCCGGACAACACCTGGTTCGACCGGATCGTGCCGTGCGGCATCAGGGACGCGGGCGTGACGTCACTCAGTTACGAGCTGGGCCGCGAGATCACGATCGCCGAGGTGCTTCCGGTGGCCGAGAAGCACCTGCGGGACGTACTGGAGAGCGCCGACCTGCGACCGCGTGTCGTCGGGGCCGCCGGGTAGGGAATGGGCCCCTCTGGCCATCGGTTGGCCAGACGTAAGGCCACAGAAATAGCGGGCGTACGCTGGTGTGCGCCGCGGAATCGAATGCCGCGAGAGCAGAAAGGGGCGCCGACGTGTCCGCTGTCGCACCCGACGGACGCAAGATGCTGCGCCTGGAGGTCCGGAACAGCCAGACCCCCATCGAGCGCAAGCCCGAGTGGATCAAGACCCGGGCGAAGATGGGCCCCGAGTACACGCAGATGCAGAAACTCGTGAAGAGCGAGGGTTTGCACACCGTGTGCCAGGAGGCCGGCTGTCCGAATATCTACGAATGCTGGGAGGACCGCGAGGCGACCTTCCTCATCGGTGGCGACCAGTGCACCCGGCGCTGCGACTTCTGCCAGATCGACACGGGCAAGCCCGCCGAGCTCGATCGCGACGAGCCGCGGCGCGTGGGGGAGTCCGTCGTCACGATGGACCTGAACTACGCCACGATCACGGGCGTCGCACGCGACGACCTGGAGGACGGCGGGGCCTGGCTGTACGCGGAGACGGTGCGCCGGATCCACACGATGACGTCGGAGCGCGAGGCGGGTGGCACGAAAGTCGAGCTGCTCATCCCCGACTTCAACGCGGTGCCGGAGCAGCTGGCCGAGGTCTTCTCCTCGCGCCCGGAGGTGCTCGCGCACAACGTCGAGACGGTGCCCCGGATATTCAAGCGGATCCGTCCCGGTTTCCGGTACGAGCGTTCGCTCGATGTCATCACGCGGGCTCGCGAGGCCGGCCTGATCACCAAGTCGAACCTGATCCTGGGGATGGGCGAGGAGCGCGCAGAGGTCAGCGAGGCGCTGCGCGACCTGCACGAGGCGGGCTGTGAGCTGATCACGATCACGCAGTACCTGCGTCCTTCGGTACGGCACCACCCGGTCGAGCGCTGGGTGAAGCCGCACGAGTTCGTGGAGCTGAAGGAGGAGGCCGAGGAGATCGGCTTCTCCGGCGTGATGTCGGGTCCGCTGGTCCGTTCCTCGTACCGCGCGGGCCGGCTGTACCAGCAGGCGATGGAGCGACGGGGCGCGGTGGCTGCCCAGCAAACTGTGTGAATTCAGGCACAAGTAACTACCGAGCAGTAGTGGGCGTTGTGCGCGGCTCGTACCCTCCCCGCAGGTGGGGGAGGTGTACGGGCCGCGTCGCCGTTTGGGTGCAGGGCAAAAAGGTTTCATCGGTGTTTGACCGGTCGGTCATGCCCTGGTAACACCAATCAGTGACAGTGGCTTTACGCACGGCACGCGCCGCCCCCCGCACCGCAGCGTGGCGCGTAACCCGGCGCACTGTGTTTCGTCGTTTCGTCGTTTCGTCCCACCGCCCCACCGCCCCACCCCATTCGTCTCATCGTCGACGCTCGCCCCGAGGGGGACCTCCACCATGCAGGCTGCGCCGGTTCGTCCCGTAAGTGCCACCGCCATCCCATCCGTCACTGATGCCCTGCGCGCCATGGAGTCTCTGCTCCTGGGCAGCGGGCAGCGCACCGCCCGCCGGAACGCGTGGACGGCGGTCCTCGAAGACCGGCGCCGGGCCAAGGACCGGGTCGAGGCACAGCACGTACTGGAGGCCGTGGCCGAGCGCACTTCCCAGGCCACGTAAACTTCCTTGTATGGCGAGGAAGGCAAACACAGACAGCACTGACGACGCTGCGAACACCGGGCGACTGAAGCAGATCGCTCTGACCTACAAGATGACCCGAAAGGCCGACTCAAAGGTCGGTCTTGTACTCGCGGCTGTGGGAATCGTCACCTTCGGTGTCTTCCTCGCGATCGGCTTCTTGATCGACCACCCCATCTATCTGGGCATCCTTGGCTTCCTGCTGGCCTTCCTCGCGATGGCGATCGTCTTCGGACGCCGCGCCGAGCGGGCGGCCTTCGGGCAGATGGAGGGACAGCCGGGCGCGGCTGCGGCTGTGCTGCAGAACGTGGGCCGCGGCTGGTCCACGACCCCTGCGGTGGCGATGAACCGCAGCCAGGACGTGGTGCACAGGGCGGTCGGCAAGGCGGGCATCGTACTGGTGGCGGAGGGCAACCCGAACCGGTTGAAGTCTCTGCTGGCGGCCGAGAAGAAGCGGATGGCGCGCATCGTGGTGGACGTGCCGGTGCACGACATCATTGTCGGGGACGGCGAGGGTCAGGTGCCGCTGAAGAAGGTGCGCACCACGATGATGAAGCTGCCGCGGGTACTCACGGGGCCGCAGGTCACGGCGGCGAATGACCGCTTGCGGGCGATGGGTGACCTGATGAGCAATATGCCGCTGCCGAAGGGTCCGATGCCGAAGGGTATGAGGATGCCGCGCGGCGGAAAGATGCGCTGATCCACGCAGGACACAACACGCAGGACACAACATGAAGAGGCGGCCGGGACGATGGTGTCCCGGCCGCCTCTTTTCTTGTTCTCTTGCTCTTGCTCAGAGCCGTACTTGTATGGCGCGGGCGAGGCGGTCGTGCAGCCCGCGCCCGTCGCGGTCCCAGATGAGGGCCGGGATGGCGAGGCAGAGCAGCGCGCTGCGCAAGATGACGCGCAGGGCTCCCAGCCGCCCGCCGCCCTCGGCGATGACGCGCAGCCCGAAGATCCGCTTGCCCGGAGTGAAGCCGACTGTGCCCACGGTGACGATGCTCAGTACGAGGAAGGTGCCGAGGGCCCAGTTTCCGGCGACCTGCCCGTCACGTTGCGCGAGCAGCCCGTATGCGATCAGGAGGCACAGCCCCCAGTCGATGAAGAGGGCGCCGAAGCGCCGCCCGAGGGGTGCGGCGGAGCCGGGCCCCTCCTCCGGGAGCCCCAGGCCCTCACCCCGGTAGCCGAAGTCGACGCCCATGTCCTCGGCCGCCGCGCGGGGCCCGGAAAGCCACGATCCAATTGCTTGCCTCTTGTCCACCCGTATACGGTACTGCGCTGGGTTCGACCTGGGGCGGCGCGGGTGCTTGACTCGGTTTTGACCCCCGGCACCCCCGGACCCGGTTAACTTCCGCGAAACAAATGGGTCATGCTGGAGAAATCCTGGCTGC
This sequence comes from Streptomyces sp. NPDC052236, assembly GCF_044548015.1. Classification (NCBI taxonomy): domain Bacteria; kingdom Bacillati; phylum Actinomycetota; class Actinomycetes; order Kitasatosporales; family Streptomycetaceae; genus Streptomyces; species Streptomyces sp. NPDC052236. Next base: position 6,232 of record NZ_JBIUBL010000019.1, read on the forward strand.
CTAAGGTCGGGACCAGCGTGTGCCACCGCACTGGCCGCACGATCGAGCTGCAACCCCGCCCCTCCCGGGTCGGGAGTAGGAGGAGTTGGATGTTCCAGAACGCCGACGACGCGAAGAAGTTCATCGCCGACGAGGACGTGAAGTTCGTCGATGTCCGGTTCTGCGACCTGCCTGGTGTAATGCAGCACTTCACCATCCCGGCAGCGGTGTTCGATCCGGACAGTGAGCTCGCATTCGACGGCTCGTCGATCCGCGGCTTCCAGGCCATCCACGAGTCCGACATGGCGCTCCGTGCGGACCTGTCGACGGCGCGTGTCGACCCGTTCCGCAAGGACAAGACGGTAAACATCAACTTCTTCATCCACGACCCGATCACGGGCGAGCAGTACAGCCGTGACCCGCGGAACGTGGCCAAGAAGGCGGAGGCGTACCTCGCCTCGACGGGTGTCGCCGACACGGCGTACTTCGGCCCCGAGGCCGAGTTCTACGTGTTCGACAATGTGCGCTTCCAGACCTCCGCGAACGAGTCCTTCTACCACATCGACTCCGAGGCCGGCGCCTGGAACACCGGTGCGGTCGAGAACAACCGCGGCTACAAGGTCCGCTACAAGGGCGGCTACTTCCCGGCCCCGCCGGTCGACCACTTCGCCGACCTGCGCGCCGAGATCTCCCTGGAGCTGGACAAGAACGGCCTCCAGGTCGAGCGCCAGCACCACGAGGTGGGCACGGCGGGCCAGGCGGAGATCAACTACAAGTACAACACGCTGCTGGCGGCGGCGGACGACCTGATGCTCTTCAAGTACATCGTGAAGAACGTCGCGTGGCGCAACGGCAAGACGGCGACCTTCATGCCGAAGCCGATCTTCGGCGACAACGGCTCGGGTATGCACGTACACCAGTCGCTGTGGCAGGGCGGCGTGCCGCTGTTCTACGACGAGCAGGGTTACGCGGGCCTGTCGGACATCGCGCGCTACTACATCGGCGGCATCCTGAAGCACGCGCCGTCGCTGCTGGCGTTCACGAACCCGACGGTGAACTCGTACCACCGCCTGGTGCCCGGCTTCGAGGCCCCGGTCAACCTGGTGTACTCGCAGCGCAACCGCTCGGCGGCGATGCGTATCCCGATCACGGGGTCGAACCCGAAGGCGAAGCGCGTGGAGTTCCGCGCGCCGGACCCGTCGTCGAACCCGTACCTGGCATTCTCGGCGCTGCTGCTCGCGGGCCTCGACGGCGTCAAGAACAAGATCGAGCCGGCGGAGCCGATCGACAAGGACCTCTACGAGCTGGCCCCGGACGAGCACGCGAGCGTCCCGCAGGTGCCGACCTCGCTCCCGGCGGTGCTGGAGGCGCTGGAGGCGGACAACGAGTACCTGCTGGCGGGCGGGGTCTTCACGCCGGACCTGATCGAGACGTGGATCGACTACAAGCGGACGAACGAAATCGCCCCGATCCAGCTGCGGCCGCACCCGCACGAGTTCGAGCTGTACTTCGACATCTAAGAGGCGGGGTCGGGCGACCTGGGTGGAAGCCCTGCAAACAGGCCGTGACCTGCGAAAACTCTTCTCAGTAGTTCTCACTGTCACCGCTTGCTTTCCGCCCGCTTGTGCACCGAGTGTGCACCGCCCGGCCAATCCTCTGACTTGGTGTCAGAAACGACAGCGAGGGCCGCTACCCCAGAGTCGGGGTAGCGGCCCTCGCTGGCTCATCCAGGCTCTGTGCGGCGGCAGCCTTCTTGGTCTCCTAGTAACAGGCCAGGTCGGCTACCTGCAGTGATACTTACTGAAGGTTGCTGACCTGGCCTTTTGTAGTTTACTGGCGGTGGCCCGCGATGTTCCTGATCGGGTGGCCTGCGGACTCTGTGCGGACTGGAGCGGCCCTGTGCCCTCCAGGTCGGGTCATGACCACCTTGCTACTGATGGGGATCGTGCTTCCCCCGGTCCCGCCCAACCGTCAACCCTGCCGCGTCCCGCTCCAGCACGTGGATCCGACGATCCGCCGCTGCCCGCCACGGCCCCGCACGAGATGGAGCACCACCGAGAGCACCGCCGCCAACTGGCTATGCAGCGCCGCCCGGTCCAGTCCCGCGCCGTACCCAGCGCCTCCAGCCGCGCTGGCACGTTCCCCGCCGCATGGCGTGCACGGTCCCTTCTCTGAACTATCCGGAGGCGTCCCCATGAGGCCCTTTTCTCGTATTAGCTACGGCGAATGGACATGTAGCGCTGTGTGACGCACTGGGCTTGGCCTTTACTGCGCCTGCGTCTGACCTTCGGTCCTACCCGGACTCGGTAGCGTGGTCACTGGCCCCGTACTCCTCGTGAGAGGACTGCAATGCCCGAGCCCCCTAGGCTACGACCTTTTCGGCGAACCGTACTTCGTAGATCCCGAGGCCGTGCCGGAGCCTGATCGGCTGCCTGAGTTCACCCGCGAGACCCTGCCCCGCAACTTCAGGACATGGCAGCAGATCTCCGACGCGGGCTTGGAGCCTGTCGGTCCGCCTGTCGGGTTGCTGGTCTGGACGCCGCGGAATGCGTATTCCTCGAAGAATGCCAAGGTCTATGACGCATCCAGGGCCAGGGTGCCCGGCCCTCGCGATCCCGACATCTTCGACCTCTGCGAGGAGTTCGACGGGCTCGATCAGGAAATTCTGGTCCTGGCTCAGTGGTCGCAATGGGCGCCCCTGGCCAAAGCGGAGGTGCCGCGGATGCCGGGCGTCTACCTCGCCAGGCGGGGCCCGGTCGGCCCGCTCGTCTATGTCGGTAGAGCAGGTGAACGTAAGGGAGAAGGGCTACACGGTCGGCTGCGGCGCTACACCAGCGGTAAAGCGCTGGCATCCGGGCTCGGCGAGGCGGTGTTCGACCGGGCGCTGGCCGACCCCGAATGGCTGCGCGAACGCTTGGTGGAGGTGGAATGCGGACGGCCAATGCGGGCGACGGAATGGGGTAAGGCTGACCTGGCTTGGGCGGACGTTCATGTCTGCTGGGTGGTCACCGAGAGCGGTAAGGCGGCCGAAGCCCTGGAGAAGAAGGTGCTGGCGCTGGAGAGCGTGGATTGGTGGAACCGCGCCCGCTGACTTCGGCTCTCGAACAGCGAACAGCGGTTGGTGCTGTAGCGCCAGGGCACCTGCGGACGTGACCGCCGGGGCCCTGGCCGCTTCGGGGTCAGGGCCCCGCAGGGAACAGTCTGTGCAGACGTCGGCAAACATGCCCGGCGGGCCCCGTTACTACTTGCTGCAGTAATAGCGGATTTACTGCGGCGGGGACTCTAGGGTGGTCGCTGCCGCCTGCGGTGAGTACGTCCAGCCGCCGACGCCGAGGTCTACGCATTTACCGCGACAGGAGGCGGACCGGTTGCGGTTCGTGTTCTTGACGACAGCGCACGGACGGCCCGCGCCGCCGTACCCCGTGCAGACCTCGGCCCGCTGCACGCTTACGGGGCCATGATCGTTCCGCAGGAAGCGATCGCCCCGTACGCGGGGCGACTGGCGGCCCTCCGTACGTACTTGGAGCTGCCGCCGAAGACCGAATTCAAATGGGCGACGGACGGCGGGCCGATGCACAAGCAGTGGGACAAACAGCGCGAGGCACGCCAGCAGATGCTGCAAGACGCGCTCGACCTTGGGATCACCGCAGTGGTGGTCGTCTGTGCGACGGACCGGATGCCGGATTCCTGGAGCGAGCAAAAGATCAAGCTGGAGATGCTCACCTATCTGTACGAGCGCGTCTCGATGGTCCTCGACACGGCGGGTGACAGCGGGGTCCTCATCGCCGACCAGCCGCCCGGCGGCCGGGTCGACGAGAAGCGGTGGCTGGCGGAGACCCTCGACCTCACCAAGAACGGCACCCAGTACATCGACGCCAACCCCAACCGGATCGTCTTGCCGGTACTGACTACTCGGTCTGACCATGTCGACTTGCTGCAGCTGGCCGACCTGGTAACTGCGGCCACGACCGCGCTCGTCGCCGGCAGTCCGCATGCCGCGCCCTATCGGGACCTGGTCTTTAGCCTGCTGGCGAAGAACTGGCTGGAGGGCAAAGGCGGTACCGGGCTCAAGCTGGTCCCGGACGCGGACCACAGCCCGCACAATCTGCGCAACCCCTTCTATTGGGTGTTCGGTGAGAAGTGGTTCACCAGGGTCTCCCAGTTCGGCGGCATGCTCCTGCCTCACCGCTTCTGGGCGTACGCCACCGACGACGGCCTCGGGAACACTCTCCCGCCGGACCATCCGTACGCGAAGAAGGACAGCGCATGAGCCTTGATAGCGTCACGCCCATGCTGGCCGCCACCATTCCCAGGGCGGGACGGGCGATGCCGCCCTCCCCACCCGGGCCTGCCGCCTCTCCTCGCCGAACTCGCCGCGGCGCGGGCGGACGAGATGAACGCCGACACCGTGAACCGCGAGCTGTCCATCGCGCGGAAGGTAATCGGCTGGTGGCTTGCCGCAGGCTGGATCGCCAGGGACTTCACTATTGGGATTGAGCGCCGCCCAGCGCCACCGGACCACACCAAGGCGGTGGCCAAGAACCAGATTGAGGCCCTGTGGCGGCTGAACGCCGCGGTGCGGGAGAAGGCGTTTTGGAAGATGCTTTGCCAGTAGGCCGCACGGGTCGGCGAGGTGCTGTGCCTAGATGTGGAGGACTTGCTCACTGCGGAAGCGCGGGAAGAGCGGTGCCAAGGGGGACGCCATCGAGTGGATTCACTGGCAGTCCGGCACCGCCCAGCTGCTGCCCCGGCGCATCGCTGGCCCTACCCGGGGCGCGCTGTTCCTCACTGGTCGCAAGACGCCAGCACGTACCCCACCTCAGACGTCTGCCCGGTCACGGGGAAGGCCCGGCTCCCCCACCAGCGCGCGGAAGAGAAGGAGAGCACCCGACTACTCGCCAACCCCCTCGCCCGGCCCGAGGACGTCGACGAGTAGGAGGGCTGGACGCTGCACCGACTCCGCCACAGCGCGCTGACGCACGACGAGGAGGACGGCACCTCCACGCCGATGCTGCTGGCCTGCTTCCGGCACGCCTCCGTACGATCCGTGGAACGGTACACCCTGCCTGACGTCGACTTGCCTCCCGCGACCCGGCCGCCCGCCGCAGGCGCTGACCGCCGCGGATCTTCTTCATGTCGGCGTTCAGCTCCTTGTCGACCTTCCGCTCGCTCCGGGTGTTGATCTTCAGCCCGCCGGTCCGAGCCCGCCATTTTCGGGGACGGACCCGTGGGTTCGAGGTGAACACTCGAAGTCGGTTTCGAGGTCGATCTGGAGAAACTTGAGTATGTCGGTGAGTTTTGAGCCCGAAGCCGTCGCCCCAGGCGCACGCCGACTTCGCCGCCCTCCAAAGCCGACGAACTCCCGGGCCGGCGTACGGCCTCCAGTTCACGGTCAACGGCCGAAGCGCCAGGGAAACTTCCTTCCGCGCAAGATTCCGACTAAGCAGTGATCTTGGATATCAGGCCGACCTGGAGTATGACGCGAAAAAAGCATCGACCGGTTCAATGATGCTCGTGCGTCGAACCGTGTCGGAAAGCATCGCTTCATCGGCAAGGTTAGGGATGTCCTGGGCGTCGCTTGTTGCCAGGATCAGCCAGCGCAACAGGGTCTGCGACGCCACTTCGCGCAGATCGCCGAGGGAGACACGGCCCGTCAAGTCGTCGCCGTGAACGTACTTGGAACGTTCTGTGTAGGCATCCTTGACGAGCTTGGCGACTTTCTGGCGCTGTTCGTCGGCTTGCCAGAGGGTGGCAGCTCGGTAGGCGACCTTGCGACTCAGGTCAAGGTTGTTCTCATCAGCGAGAAGTGCCTCCATGGCGATGACATATTGCAGGAGTACCTCCTCGGTTTCGTCTTCGGGGACTCGCTTGGTCATGACACCGCCGTAGGTGCGGTGCGTTGCCCGGACGAGATGCTTGGAGGCTCTGGTCAACCGTCGAGCACGCTTCTTGCCCGCTTTGCCGCTACCAGCGAGCACCTCCTCCAGGCGGTGGTTGACCGTTTGACAAAAGGCTGCGAACCGCTCAAGTTCAGACTCCTCAACGCGATACGAGCCGGATTCGAACTCATCGCGATCTACGTACTCCCCGGCATCCTCGTCGTATTCATAGGTGTTCACGACGATCGGCTGCCCGTAGTCCAAGCGGACGCGGCGCCCACGCTCTACTTTGTAAAGTGCCTGCACCCGGGTGAGTTCTGGTGACCAGAGGAGAAGAGGGAGCATCGGTTTCCAGTGGAGCAACTCTTCGCGCGACCGCATATCCCACTGCGGTTCCATCCCCCACTGCGCCAATGGGCGCTCGGGATTCAAGCGGTGCAGGAAGGGGGCTCCCGCCAAGGACTGGGCGGGGAAACGCTGGTTGGGCAACGACGCTTGTGCCGCAGGCAGCGGCTGTAGCCGGTTTAGTTCGTCTGCAGTGAAGGTCTGCAGGTTGTACTCACCGATAGAGACTTGGGTCACCGCCGGGAAGTTGGCCTCAAGGAGAAGCCAATCCTCCGAGACAGGCTTCGGGCCGGTGCAGAACCGGGCGAAATCTGCGGCCAGCTCATCGAGAGAGACAGTCGCACCTGCATCGATTGCATGGACAGCCGATGCGAGGCCACTGACGTCCAATAGCACCGCATCATTGATGATCGGTGGGCTCTCGCGTTTCTCCTCGGGCCAAAAGTACAGGTCGCCCCGAACGCCAGGAGGCACAGCGGCTGCGACGGCGTCACGTACTGGTTCCCAGGCTTCTTGCTCCGCCAAAATCTCCCAGAGAAAGCCCGAGCCATCAGGCGGAAGCCTGTTTTGTGACAAATGCCCCAACCAGTCAAGTGTGGCTTCTCGGATCTCCCTGGACTTAACCATGACGTCACGCTAGCGCCGCGGCCACCGCCAGTCCCTTGATTTATCCCGGCCGGGAGCCCAGCGCCCAGTAGCGGGTGTTGGGCTCGGGGTCGCTGGGGTAGCGGTCGACGGAGCTGCGGATCAGGTAGGGTCACCGGTCGTTGCCGGTGTTCCACAGCAGCCTGCGCATGGTGAGCCGGTAGGAGCAACCGTTCGTACTGGAAGCGGGCCGCGTCGTGTTTGACGACGAGGGGGGAGCCGGTGGCGTACGGCTGCTCGGGGCCGGTGGAGCTGCGAGTAGGCGCCTGGTGCGGGTTCCGGGCCTGCTCGTAGTCGCCCCAGCGTCGCCAGATGGCCTTCCCGGCGTTCAAAGCTTCGTCGGTGAGCCGTGCGAACTCCTCGCTTGGCTTGTGGCGGCCGGACTCCAAGTGGCTGACACACGACGAGTCGAAGCCCAGGGCTCGGGCCAACGTCCTCTGGGACATGCCGCGTACTTCCCGCCAGCGCGCCAGCTCAGCCGCGCAGTCCTCGGCCGCCTCCTCAACGGTGAAATCCTTGCCCTCTACGTCCGTCGAAGGCCGAACCCCGCGTCATGGTCAGCGAGCATGAATGAACCGTGAGTGAACCAAGTTCATCATGCCGTCACAGCCCGTGTCGCCGCTTTCCTTCCCTCACCGACCCGGATCGACCCGTCCGGGTAGGTGAGGGAGGCGACGCTCGATGCGCGGGCTGTCTTCGCGTCATGGCGCTCCGCCCAGTTCGACAGCGGCTCGTCGTCCATTGCGCTTCCCTACGGCTCGGCGGTTGTTCTCTCAGGAGGGTAGCGATCCTCGCCGGTCCTGGCGGTCAGGCGAGGGGGTGCTGCCAGCGCAGTGCCGGGTTGTCGCCGATCCAGTACGTGTGGGCCTCTGCGGTGATGTGGAGCTGTACGGCGGTGATGTCCGGGCTCCCGGCGTCCTGCCATGCGGTGAGCGCCTGCTCGATGTCGTCCCACAGGGCCACGGGGCCGCCCTGCCGGACGGTCCAGTCGTCGCCGTCAGAGGTGAATTCGGCGAATGACTCGCGCTCCGGATCGAACACGTACAGCAGCTGGGCGCCGTCACTCGTCACGGCGCGGACGAACTGCGCGCCGGGCGCGGCAAGCTGCGCGAGGAAGGCCGGCATCCACTCCCCCAGTACGACGGGCAGCACCTTTGTCTGCCGCTCACTGTCGGCGTAGGCCGTGCGTGCGGACAGGTCACCGGCCACCGGCACCACGGCCTGGGACCTTGCCTGCATGAACGAGGAGCGGCCGATGATTCGGCCCTCGGCGGTGCCGTCCTCGCCGACGGTGACCTTCGCGAGGCCGGTGCCGTAGGACCATGCGCCGCCGACGGTGGCCAGGATGGTCCCGCCGGGCTTGGTCTGCCTGATCCAGGTGTAGGGGATACGGCGGACGGCGCAGGTGGCGATCACTCGGTCGTACGGAGCACGACGCGGGTGTCCAAGCAGCCCGTCCCCGGTCACGGTCCATGTCGAGAACCCGGCTGTTTCCAGCGCGGCATCCGCACGGGCCGCCACCGCCGGGTCCACCTCGATCGTCGTGACGTTGTCTTCGCCGAGGCGGTGGCACATCAGCGCGGAGGAGTAGCCGGTACCTGTGCCGATCTCCAGCACGCGGTGCCCGTCCTCCACGTCCAGGTGCTCGATCATGTCGACGACGGTGACCGGAGTGGTGGACGAAGAGGTGGGCGAGCCCGCGACGAGATCAGTGGTCTGGTCCGCGGTCAGGTGTCCGTCGAGCTGGGTGCCCAGGGACCGGTCGCTGTAGGCGATCTGCGCCCACTCCGCCGGGTCGGCTCCTACTGCGGTGACCGGCCGCCATCGGCCGCCGTCCACGGGCAGGAAGACTCCGGGGTTCAGGAAGAGCTCGCGGGGTACGGCCTCCACCGCGGCTCGCCACTGGGGTGTTTTGAGGACGCCGGCCTTCTCCAGCCGGTCGGCGAGAGCCCGCCGCTCGGGCGCTGTATCGGTCATGGGAAGTCTCCTCGTGTCAGCAGGTCAGCGAATGCGGCGGACATCTTCAGTCCGGTGTGCTCCTCCAGCCAGCCCCATTGGCCGTTCGGATTCAGTTCCAGCCACCAGTAGTCACCCGCCCGGTCGACAGCGAGGTCAAAGCTCCCGGACGCCAGCCTGAAGTGGTCCAGGTAGGCAAGAAGTGCCCTGTCCACGTGGTCGGGCAGGTCTACCACGGTGTAGGAGAGGGCGGAGTAGTCCTTGCGCCAGTCCAGCAGGCCGGAGTCGATCCGTACGGCGAACACTTGCCGACCGACCACGAGCACCCGCACGTCGGCGACTTTGTCCACGCGGGCCTGGAACAGGTGCGGCGTCACACGCACGCTGTCATCGATCTCGGCAGCCGTGACCGGCTCCGCCCACCCGGTCACCGGAACACCGTCTCGCTCGTACGGTGTCCACCGCAGCGTCTTGTAGATCACCTGACCGTGAGCGGTGATGAATTCGCGGGCCTCAACCGGATCGTTGGTCACGAGCGTCGGTGGGACGGTAAGGCCGAGGCGCTGGGCAAGGGCGAGTTGAGCGGGCTTGTAGTCAGCGGCTGCGTTGCGGAGTGGGTGATTGACCCACAGCGGACCGTCGAGGGCGTACAGCGTTCCTCCGAGCCCGTAGCGGACCTGCGCAGCCGCGAACCGCGCATCGTCGTCGCCCAGGTGCTGGAAGGTGGGCCAGACGGGGCGGCGCCAGTACACCGCCCGTAAGCGGGCCAGGTCGGTGGTTCTCGACGGGGTACGGACCTGCCCGGCCACAGGGGCCGGGCAGGTGCCGAACCGAGCCGAGACCGTCAGGTCCGCACCGATGTCAGCGGGGTTGAACCTGACCACCGGCACACTTCGCCGGTTGAGTTCGGTGATCACCATGTCGGCAGTGATGTCGTCCGTCTCGGTGGCCACCAGGACCGGCCTCTTGTCGGTCGCGTTCATCAGTCCTGCTGGCTGTCCTGGTCGTGGCCCTGGTCGGGCGCGGAGTCGGTGTTCGTGTTCGTGGAGGTCTCGGTGCCGGAGCTGGTGCCGTGCTTGCCCATCTCGACCACCTGGCCCAGGCGGTCGCGGAACACGCCGACCTGTGTCTCGGAGTCGATGGTGACCGTGGTGTGAGGGCGGTGCACGGTGGTCGGGTACGGCGCGAGTCGGCCGACACCCCACGGGCGGGCAGGGCTGAGCTGCGTAGCAGGAGTAGTCACGAAAGCTCCTCAGAGTCGGTTTCGAGTGGACTGATGGGGTGGCGCTGTCGGTGCGGTTAGGCGAGGAGCACGGCGTACGCGCCGAGCGGCTCGGCGGTGTCGCCGTCGCCCTGGTGGGCCTTGCCGCCGGCGGCGCCGTTTTCGTCCGGCTCCTCGGCGATCTCGATGTCGCTCTCGACGACCTCGGGCTTTTCCGTCTCGGTCGTCTCGGTGATCGCGGGCATCGCGCGACCTCCTTTCTCTCGTCGGTCCCGGCCCGGCTGAGCTCGGGGTGGCCCGTCCGTCCGTCACTACGGAGCGGGCATCCGCCATCGGTTGGGCTGCCCGGCAGTGATTGGTAACCAGCGCCCCGGGAAGTCCCCGCCGATGGCGGAAGTCTTGGTCAGGCGGTTCGGCCGCCGACGATCACCGCGACCGTGATCACCCGGACGACGACCGCCGCGACGAACTGCGCTGCCCGGCTCATGGGAGGTCAACGACCGTGACTTTGCGCAGCTCGCGCACGAGCTGGGAGGCCAGCACGGCGTTCAGACTTTCGTCTCCGTACTTGAGCCAGGGAATCGAGGCGTCGGCTTGCCAGCCGTCCTCGGTCAACCGGTAGTGAACTCCGGACACACCCCAGAGGCGAGGCAGCTTGACGCGGAGCGGGACGAAGCGGTCAGAGTACGGGCACTCCTCCACCGCGACCCGCGCATCCTTCTCGCACAGCGGAGGCATGTTGGTGAGCGAACCCTCCGGCCACGTCGGCGGGTCCAGCGGCATCAGCCAGTCCAGGAAGAGCCAGCCGTACGCGTTTCGGCTCGCGGGCTCCCCACACACCTGGCACAGCAGGTCGTACATGCACTCACGCTGGCGCTCGGAATTCATCGCGTCGTAGATCGGCCTTCCCCTGCGGGAAGTGCGCTCGGCACGCGCCCAGAGGACCCCGCCTCGGTCACGGTCGCCGGGCAGCGGCACCCTGTACGCGAGTCGCGGCGTCGGAGTGAACTGGATCGTCAAGTTGCCCTCGGGCCTGCCCCGCTCGTCGTCGTAGGCAACGACGAACTGTGTCACGGTCGGTCTGGAGATCATCTTTCTAGGCACTGAGCGGCTCCTCCGACTCGGCCGTGGAGGCGGTTCCCCAGCCCTCACGGGTTAACAGGGCCAAGAGGTCGCGCGCCGTTTGAGCCGCGTGCCTGGCGCTCTTCCGGGACGGCCGGTACTTCTCGTCGGTCAGGGCCCGCGCTCGCCTGACCATCTCGCCGACCACTACCCGACCCAGGTCCAACTGCGCCTCCGCCTCCTGCGCAAGGGCGGACAGGTAGCCCTGAAGCGTGAGCACGGTCGCGTCGAGCTCACCGTCCTGTGCCTTGTCCAGGTGGCTACTGAGCACGTAGTCCGCCGTCTGCTGGATGGCCTCGGCCGTGATGGGCGCTGGTCCACTGCCCCGCTCCTCGACCTGCTGGCGCCGCATCGCGTCGAGGAACCGCCGGAGGAGGTCGGTGTCCGGCTGGACCTCCTCCGACACGGCGAACCCGCGCTCGGGAAGGGCGTGCCCCCAGGCGGAGCCAGACTCACGGGGGTCGGCGGACCCGCGAAGCGCAAGGCCGCGGGGAACGAGGGAGAAGGACGCCCGCCGCTTGGCGTGTCTGGCCATCAAGCGCTCCCCTCGGTGCGGAGCTCGGCCCAAACGACCTTGCCCCATCCGCGGTAGTCAACGCCCCAGTCGTCCGCCACGCTGCCAACGAGCAGCAGACCGCGACCGGCTTCTGCTTCCACACTCGGCGTTGCCATAGCAGGCTTGGAACGAGACTTGTCGGATACAGCCACCCGGACTCGGCCCCCTGTAGGGCGATCCACGCTGACGCGCACCTGGTGGCAACGACTGTGCTGTACAGCGTTGGCTACCAGCTCGGAAACGATGAGCTGCCCATCATCGATCAGGTGGCTGAGTTGCCACGTGATCAGGGCGGCGCTGACCAACAGTCGAGCTTGGCCCGCGGATTTCGCCTCACACGGCAGCGTCTCGCTGTAGCCAGGGGAACCGATGGCGTTGGGCCTAGTGGCGATCATGGTCACGAGGTCTTCCCTCCCGGGACGGGCTCTCCTCCATGCCGCCGAGGGGGCGGGGGAATCTCTCCTCCTCGGTGGCTGTACCGAGTCAACGACCAGTCACGCAGCGGAACCAGGTCATTTCGCTGGACATCGCAGGCGTGACCCCGGTGATTTTTACCTTCGGGGTGTCGCCGCCGATGTCAGCACGGCTACCTTCGAGTTGTGGGAGAGAACCGCGAACTCGCAGCAGCGTTAGCTGAGTCCCAGGTAGGCCAGGCGGAATTGGCTCGGCGCGTCAACGCGGAGATCGAGGCACTGACAGGCCAGGTAGGACATGTCACCGACCGAGATGTGCGCCGGTGGCTGACTGGCGAGACCCGATGGCCGCAGGCGAAGCAGCGGTTATGTATTGAGAAGGTCCTTGGGCGTTCGGCAATCGGTTTAGGTTTCGTTCCCCGGTCCAAGAACGCAGCACAAGCACCTCCGGAGGACCCCGTGCACCGTCGTGCCTTCATCGCCGCTGCCACCGGGACCGCCGTTGCCGCAACGGCCGGTGCCTCGCGATCCCGTCTCGGCCAGAGCGACGTGCGCCGTTTCCACGCCGAGCACGCCGAGATTATCGCCCAGGACCAGGAAGTCGGCGGGGCTCAGACAGTCGAGAACCACGCCGTTGAACTGGCGATGCGAATCAAGTCGTCCCTGGCTGGCGGTGCAGGCACCTCCACATGGGTACGGACCAAGCTCTACGCCCTTGCCTCGGACGTGACGTGCTCCGCGGCCTTCGCCGCGATCGACGCCCAGGCCCGTGCCCGCGCCCGCGGCCACCTGGACTCGGCCGTCACGTTCGCCGGGCTTTCAGGTGACAGCGAGACGCAATACCACGTCTGGAACCACCTTGCGATGGTGTCCGGCCAGCGTGGCGACTACGCGGAGGGGTCTGCCGCAGCCGACGCGGCCAAGAGCCTGTCCATCGCGAAGAAGGACCCCCTGTACGCGTCTCTGGCACACATGCGCAGTGCTCACGCACATGCAGGCAGCCGCGACAAAAGTACCGCCCTCCGGGCCCTCACCGCCGCCGAGCGGACATTCGGTCGACACGCTGCCGTGGAGCGGCCGCCCTGGATTCAGTTCTACGACGAAGCCGAGCTTGATGGGCTGACATCGATCGTGTGGCTCCGCCTCGGAGAGCCTGATCGCGCTGAGTATCACCTGCATCGTGCCCTTGGCGCCATCCACCCCGACCGCATCCGCAACCGCACGTACTACACCGCACACCTGTCGCTGGCGCAGGCCAGGCAGGGAGACCTGGCACTGGCTTGCAGTACCGGCGATCGAGCTGCCGAACTCTTGGCCAAAGTTCGCGGATCAAAGCGCACGACTGACACCCTGGCGAACGTTCGCAAGCTCGTGATGTCGTCGGGCTCAAGGGAGCCCAGCCTTCTGGACTGGGCGGAGAGGGCACAGGCATGGACCTGAAGACCTATACGCACAAGGACGCCGCCGATATCCGAGAGATGCTCCTCGACATGCACGACGCTGTGTACGACGGCGAGGAGGATCGCTTCCACGAGAGGGAACGCTTCGCCTGGTTCGTCGACCACTGGAGCAGCAAGGAGAGCTGGTCCTGTGTCGTCGGGTTCGAGCGGGGGGCACCCACCGGGTTCGCTTACGGTGCGGCCTTCGATACGGGAGGCTGGTGGAAAGGGTCAGACCGCCCCGCTTCCATCGCTCCCGAAGCGACGGTATTCGCCCTGTCTGAGCTCATGGTTATGGAGAAGTGGCGAAAGACTGGCGTGTCCACGCAGCTCCATGAGGCCCTGGTCGACAGCCGGGACGAGGACATTGCCACCCTCCTTGTCGACGTGACGCACCCGAAGGTACAGGCGCTCTATGACGCTTGGGGTTACGAAAAGGTCGGCGAGCAGAAGCCGTTTGACGACTCTCCTGTGTTCGCAATCATGGTCAAGCGGCTCACTGTTCCCGCCTGACGACTCAGGCTGACCAATAGCGAGCTGCGCCCCGCCTCCTCTCGAAGGCGGGGCGCAGCTTGTCACGGGGGGCGGAGTCGCCGAACGAGGCATGCCTGCGTTTCGTGAGTTCAATGCTGCCCTGACCCCTTGGCGGTGCGAGGTTCGGGATCATCCACCTGCCCCAGAGGGAACTCGGGGTCGCGGCCTGACGGCGGCCATCCCGCAAGATGTCCCCCTGCGGGTGGGAGAACGGTTGCCGCTACTGGTGCCGCCCGCGTTCCTCAGGCCCCGCCGTCCTCACGGCTGGAGGTGGCGCCGCAGAGGGCTGAGAGGCAGTGCCGCCGATGGTTCGCCTGCGTGCGGCCTGTGCTCGCCTGTTGGGCTGTGTAGTGATGCGCCAGTTGAGGACCTCGGCGGGGTGTTCGGCGGTATCGATTTCTCGGTGGGCGGCGACTTCCGTCAGGAGTTGGCGGGGGTTGTGGCCGGCAGTCTCGGCGCGGGCGAGCGTGGTGGTCAGGGCAGGCCAGGCGGGGTCGGTGAGGATGCGGTCGGCGTGGTCGGGGATGGCCGCACCAAGATCATCCTCATAGCGGCGGATGGTTGTGGCGCGGGGAGCGCGTCGGGCGAGGTCTGCGAGGACCGGCTCGGCGGCCTGCTGGTAGCCGGCCTGCAGGTGGCGGAAGGCTTCCTCGGCTGCTGCGGCCTGTTGTTCGTGGCCGCGTTGCTCGTGCCACTTGGCGGCGGCGCGCGCCAGGTGGATGGCGGCGAAGACCAGGGCGATGGTGATTCCGCCTGGGCCGTGTGTGGCGTAGGCGAGTTCTTTGGCGGCTTCGCGCAGGGCAGCGGCGGCCTGGTGGTCGGCCCGGATGACCGAGCGGCGGGCTCGGTTGAATGCCCTTGCCGCCGCATGCAGTTCGGACTGGTGCGGGCCTGGCGTGGCCAAGGCTAGGTTGTGCAGGATGTCGCCAAAAGCATCTAGGTGGCCCTGCGCCACATCGTCGGCGCCCGTGTCGAGCACGCTGTGAGCACGGCGGATGGCGGTTTCGGCGCGGCGCCACGTTTCGGTCGGGTCCGCCACATGCTGGGGGTGGTCGGCCACATCCTGAGCGGGGAGGCGTTCGCGCAGGCGGTTGAAGGAGAGATCGGGCGCGAGGCTTGAGCCGCCGTACCACACCGGATCGCCTTGGGCAGTGTCGCCAGGGGCCGCCAGGCTGTAGCCGGTCACCTCACCTGTCTCGGGGCCGACGCGCGGCTTGACCTGTATGCCGAGCGACGTGAGGACGGTGAAGTAGTCGTCGACGCTGCGTACGGCGGCAGCGACCGCGTACGCATGCTCGCGCAGCCACTCCCGCACCGTGACGTCCTGGCCCTGGCGCTCGGCTTTGGCCCGCTCGGCGCCGGTCGGTGTGGGCGGTGCGGTGAGGTCGCCTGACTTCAGGCGCCGCAGCCCGAACTCGGCCTCGATCTTGCGGCACTCATGCTGTGCCCGCACGCCGTCCCGGTTGGTGCGAGGGCGGCGTCCGTCGGCGCGGACAGTGGTAGCCATGATGTGAATGTGGTCGTCGGCGTGCCGCACCGCGATCCACCGGCACGCCCTCTCGTCTGCCTCGGGCGCGATGCCCGTGGCCGCCACTATGCGGCGGGCGACCTCGGCCCACTCGGAATTGGTGAGGTAGCGGTCGCCGGGCGCGGTACGTACCGGGCAGTGCCACACGTGCTGCGGCGGCTTCTGGCCGCCCAGCTCGCGGGTGCGCAGATCAACGTGGTGGTCCAAGCGCCTAGCAAGCTGGGTGTAGGTGGCTTCGGGGTCGCGACCGGGGTCGGGGGCGCCAGCCATGTCCCAGGCGGCGACGATGTGCGGGTCGGTGTGCTCGTCGCGCCGCCCCTTGCCGAAGAGGTAGTTGATCAGGCCGCGGGTGCTGGAGCCGGTGGAGACATCAGGCACCATGGCAGGCTCCCTCCGCCAGGAGCTGGTCGATCAACCGGTAACTATTCTCGGCCGTCTGCTCGACGCGGACCAGCACGGCCTCAGCCTGCTCGGGAACGGTTCCCCGGTGGATGGCTGTGGTGATCTGGTTGAGGTTGTTGCCGATGCGGTTCAGCGCGACGGTGTGTGCCTCGACGGCCTCGACCAGGGGGCGGATGGGATCGTCCTCGGGGCTGCCGACCATGCCCGCTTTGCCGAGGGCGACAGCGAGCGCGGCATCGCCGACGAACCCGGCGAACTTCTGACCGCACCGCTCGGCCTCCTTGGCGATGATGCGGACAGCGGTCGGGGTGAAGCGGATGGTCCTTTCCTGGTCGCGGTTTTCGGTGGTGCGCTTCCGGTTCATCAGCGCGGGCAGCGCCGGGGCATCGGGCTCGCGCCACGAAGGCTGCTCAACGGAGGGCGGCGTATCGGCAGGCGGCTCGGCGGGCGGTCGGGCATCGGCTGGCTGCTCGGGGTGCGTGGCGGCGCAGTCGGCGACGGGCGCGGTGCTGGGCTCGGTTGTCCCCTCCTCAGGCTCGGGCGCCCGCTGGCGCTCGGCCTCTTCCCCCGCCACCCCTGGGGCGGGGGCAAGCGCGGACGAAGCCTCGTTAGAGGCTCGTTCGCTCCAGCTTGCTGCTGATCGATGAGCCAGACCGAACAGCCTCTTACGGCGGCGGGTAGGGGTGTTGTTCGTGTCGTTGTCGTGCATGTGGTGCTCCGGCGGGTGGGGGCGGGGCGCGGTCACGTCCGTTGCATTCGTTGCGTGGCTGGTGAGGGCAGGTACGGAGGTTCGCGCAGGTACGGAGGGATCCGTCTTGGCGGGGTGGTCCGTCCCCGCGCTGACGTGCGCGGGGACGGACGTGACGGAGTGAGACGGACCCGGGGGTAGGTCAGCGGGTGAGCTTCGGGCCGGCGATGCCGCCGGGCGGGCCGAGGGGCAGCGATCCCGCCGGGGCAGTCGGCGGCATGACTCGGGCCGGATGTGCAGGCGCGGGCATCGGCGCTGCTGGCTCGGGGCAGTAGCGGGCCCAGGCGTCGAGGAACCTGTTGCGTATGTACGCCTTGGCCTGGCGGCCCTTTTCGAAGCGGTAGTTGGCCGGGCTGATGCCGAAGTCCCGTAGCAAGTTGGCAAGGTGGTAGGCGTTCAGGCCCTTGCTGCCGTACTCGGCCCACGGTGCCTCGGCATCCTCGACAAGAGCGGCGAGCAAAGTCTGCGTGGGCAGGGCCTCGGGGTTGCTCGCCCGCTCGAAGCTGCGACGGACATCGCGCAGCAGCCGGGTCTTCAAGGTGGTCTGCTCGTCCTGGACGACCTCGTGCCTGGTCATCGCCAGGCAGGCCGCGCGGGCCCTTGCGGGCCAGTGGCCACCGGCCAGGTCGGCGACGATGACCAGAGGCTCCCAGGTGTCCGCGGCGCGGTCCTCGACCGGCATCTTGGGCACCAGGCGGGAAGCGGTACCGCGGAGGGGAGTCAGGCACGCGGTGAGCTGGTCTCGCAGCGCGTTCAATTCGGGGACGGAGTACCGCGAGCGGAAGGGGGTGATCCGCTCGCCGGGCTTGCGCTTCTGCATACGGATCACGACCGCCCGGTCCATGATCGTGTCCGGCAGGTCGCCGATCCCCGCCAGCGCTGCCATGGCGAAGGTGGGGAACGCGGTCGGCTTGTGCTCCGGTCCAGAGATGCGCCAGGCGGGCCGGTTGCGCTGGTGGCCGGCGTTCAGCAGGCCGCGCAGGTCCTCCTTCTCGCCCGCCTTGGGGCCGAAGATGGTGTCGGCCTCATCCACCAGCAGCGTCGGCGGGTTCTTGCCGATGACGCGGAAGACCACTGCGGGGGAGGTGTTCACCGTCATCATCGGCTGGTGCACGGTCTCGTGGAGCACGTCCAGGAGACGGGATTTACCGCACCCCTTGGTCGGCCCCACCACCGCCAGACGGGGCGCGTGCTGAAGGGCGGGCTGGATATGGCTGGCCGCCACCCACAGCGTCACGGCCGTCAGCGCCTCCTCGCTCGGCAGCACCACGTACCGGCCGATTGCCGCCCGCACCTCGTCCAGCAGCACCGCACCTTCACCGGTCACCACATCGTCGGCGCCTGCACGGTCCCCCGGTCCCCAACTCATTGTCGGGGACCGGGGACCCCGCGTGCGACGTCCCCTGTTCGGGACCGCCGGTCCCCGGAGACCGGTGGGGACCGACGTCCCCATCACGGTCCCCGAGCACGGTCCCCGCATCCACAACCTGAGGTGCGGTCCCGCGGACCGACTGACCGGAAGTCGCCGTCTGGTCTGCGGCTTCTGGCCCGCGCGGACCAGAACCAGAAGCCTGGTCCGCGCTCAGAGTGGCATCCGGTCCGCCCGGACCATCGTGGTCCGCAGCGCGTGGTTTGGTCCGCGCGCCGTCGACCTGGGTCTTCTCCACCTCAGTGGATATCTGGTCCGCGACCAGGCCATTGGTCCGCGCCTGGCTTGCGGACCGGTCCGCACCCTCCTGCGTCCGCGGACCAACCGCACTGTGCGGCTGGTCCGCGTGCGGCTTGGGGATGCCCTGGCCGGGGACCGTGACCTGTGGCCAGATGGCCTTCGGGAATGTGCTCGAAGTAGTGGGGGACGCAGAGTCCTCCATAGACGTTCCTCTCTGGTGGGGGCAGGACGGGCTAGGTCCCGCCCCTCACCGGCTCAGTCGTTCAGGGATGGGCGATGCTTAGGGGAATCTCCGGCCCCCGGCGTTGGCACACCGAGGGGCCGGACTGTTTCCCCGTGAGTCATGCCGTGAGGTCATACGAGGTCTGCTGGTCGAGCCAGGTGTCGACCTCGCGCCAGCGGTAGCGCAGGTGTCGACCGACCTTGTGGACTTTCGGGCCGATACCCCGGTACTTCCACTGGTAGAGGGTCTTCACCGGCACCCCGAGGTATTCAGCGACCTCAGCGGGCGTGGCGAGCCGACCACGCGCGGCGGCCGTGGCGGGGCGAGGAAATCCGTTGGTCAAGGGCACTCCATATCGGTTGTAGGCGACGGGCATGGGCAAGAAAGCCACACACTTCGGGCTCTGCCCACATGCACCTCTGGGCATTCTGCGGCCGACCCGAATGGCGGGACGATCGAATAAGTCATAACTGTAAGAGCGGATCGCCGGTTGACCAAAAAGTTCGCCCGCCCGTCCGGTTCTCCTTCGAAAGTTTCCGTAGGTACTCAGCGATCCGCCGCCGGGGAGTGGCAGGCCAGCGGCCCTCTACGGCTACCGCCAATACCGGGACCCGTCGTAGCAGCGCGGGACCGTACCACCCAATTCTCGATACACCGAATCGCCCTTTTCTGCCGAAGCATCCCGCGCCTGCAAGTTCTGTAGAGTTTTAGAACTAACTATTGCCATGGCCGCCGATTTCGAGTTACAGATATCCCTCATGGCTACTTACCCATCGAAATCGGACCGGCCGAAATCTACGCGGCCGGCAATATCGAGGCCGCCCGTGTGGCATGCCGCTTCACCCAGCGGCAGCTCGCCAAGCGCTGCGCTGCCCTGGCTCGTCCGATGACCAATATCGCCGTGAGCCGCACCGAACCCGGTCGTCGCCGTTGCGACGTGGACGACCTATTCGCCATCGCCGCCGCCCTCGGCGTATCCGCAAGTGCTCTGCTGCCCCAGTGGGCGGCTCACGGTGCCGTCTCCCACTCCGCGGCCCAGACCTTCAACCGCATACGGGAGACCCTTCGTGGCTGAGCCGTACGACCGCTGGCACAAGAAGCGCCCGCAACCCGGTGACGAGAAGTGCAAGGCCCACGGCAAGGTGCCGTCCCGTGAACACGGGCGCGGAAAAAGGTGGCTGGCCCGATGGCGTGACCCCGATGGGCAGCAGCAGAGCGAGAGCTTCGATCGCTACGAGGACGCGCGCCAGCATCTGACGCGGATGCTCGGGGCCGTCGACGACGGCACGTACATCGCCCCGAAGAAGGGCGACACGCTGCTCAAAACGATCGCTGAGCAGTGGTTGGCGAACCAGACGTTCGGTAACCCCCGGACGTACCACCAGTACGAGTCCCGCGTCCGTAACCACATCATCGGGCCCTTGGGGGGTCTCAAACTGCGAGAGGTCAGGGCGTCCACGGTCCAGACGTGGATCAAGCGCCGGCTACAGGTCCTCGACGAGACCACAGTCGGCCTGATCTTCACCCACCTGTCGTCAATCCTCGCCATGGCGGTAGACGACGACCTGATCCCGAAGAACCCCTGCGAGACCGGGTCGGTCAAGCGCGTTAAGCCCAGGCGGTCGAAGAAGTCGGCCAAAGATGTGCCGCTCTCCTGGGAGGAGACGGACGACCTGCGCAAGCAGCTGCCCGACCGATATCAGGCCACGGTCGACTGCGGCCGAGGGCTCGGGATGCGGCAGGGCGAGATATTCGGCTTCAGCCCGGACGACGTGGACTGGTCGGAGGACGACAAGACCGTCCGCATCTGTCGCCAGATCACGCATCACCGTGGCACGCTCGTCTTCGCTCCGCCCAAGGGCGGCACCAAGGACGACTCGAAGGACCGATACGTCCCCCTCGACGAGGACTTGGCGACACGGTTGCACGAGCACATGCGCACATTCCCACCGGTCGAGGTCACGCTGCCGTGGCTGGAGAAGGACGGCGAGCTGGTCACCGTGCGCCTCATGTTCACCACGCGCGAGCGCAAGGCGCTCAACAAGAACTATTTCAACTACCTCTGGAAGGCGGCCCTAGAGGCCATCGGCATCATCAAGGCGGTGAACGACGCATCCGTCGGCAAGGGCCGCAAATGGGAAGCCTGCCGCGACAAGATGATGCACGCTCTAAGGCACCTCTTCGCCTCCGAGGCGATCAACGAGGGCGTGGACGTCTACACCCTCGCAGACCTGCTTGGCCACGAAGATCCCGCATTCACGCTCCGCCGGTACGTCCACCGTGTTACGGGTGCGGTCGAGAAGGCCCGCAAGGCGATCGGCTGGCGCTACCGAACCGCCGCATGACCTGGCATCGCACCCCTCACTCGCGTTCGAGGAGTTCGGGTCGCCACTCCGCGATGTCCGTGTCGAACTTGCCTTGGCGTACGTCTTGGAGGGCTGCCGCGTAGCCGATCTCGATGGCCCGTGAGAACGCTTCAAGCACCTCCATCGGTGCGTCGAGGTAGCCGCTGCCCGAGTGGAGGTTGGCGGCGGCTTCGGATGCCGCACGGGCATCCTCGTCACGCACGGTGGCTATGTGAAGGTCGTTGATTGCCTGTACGAACCCGTTGAGTTGTTCCTGGGGTGTGTCAGCCATGAGAGACAGGATGCACCGTGCGGAATCGATTGAAACTCCCGTCCGCGCTCCTTCGTGCAAGCAGGGAGGAGCCTCCTCCAGCCAAGGTCACACCGCATGATGCTGGAATGAGGTATGTCTACACCACCGGATCAATGGTCAGCGAACGCTCAGCAGTTGTGGCACGCGATGCGCGCGGGCGTTGCGTTGGATCTCGCTGCTCCTGCGTCTGGGAGCACCGGGCAGGTGTCTCGCTCGGCAAACCGGGAGGTCGCAGCGGAGGCCATCGCCTGCCTTCTACTGGAGCCGCCCCCTCCAGAACCGGGTGCGGTGTCGCAACTCCATCTGGTCGGAGCCACCATCACGGGCAAACTTCGGCTACCCTACGCAACGGTTGAAATTCCTGTGGCTCTCGTCGACTGTCGCTTCGAATCGGCGGTTGAGCTGAGTGACGCCTCACTCCGCGCTGTTGACTTGACTGGTTCCATTCTCCCCGGCCTGAATGCAGACAGGGCGCGGGTGGAAGGTGATCTAGTACTTGTCCGGACGATCAGCGGTGCTATATCCCTGTTCAGGGCTGACGTCGTCGGTGATGTGTGGCTCAACGGTGCCGAGCTCACCAGCGAAGGAACCGGCTATGCCTTGCGCGCGCCCCAGTTACACATCGGCGGTGGGCTGTACGCGCGGTCCGTAAATGCCTCGGGCGGGTTCAACTTGTGGGGCGCTGAGGCTTTCACGCTTGAGGTGACCGAGGGACAGCTGAGCCACGCGACACGTACAGCTCTTCGTTGTGATGGCATCCGCCTCGCCCAGGACCTACGTTGCACAGGTGTGTCCGTTGACGGTGGCGGTATCTCTCTGTTTGGAGCAGCGATCGGAGGTCAGTGCTGGTTCAACCGTGCCGAAATACGCAATGTCACTGGCTGGGCGATCAACGCCCCCTCGGTAAGCGTCGGCGGAGGGATCTACGGCCGCAGCATGACGGCTCATGGCGGTGTCAACCTGTTCGCCGCCGCCATCGGCGAATCGCTGGAGCTGTCCGGCAGCACCCTCACATCACACCACCGCCACGCATTGCGCGCCCCAGGAGCACACGTCCAGGCCAACCTCGAGTTGGACGACGGCGCGACCGTAGCTGGAGACGTCACCCTGCCCCGTGCGGAGGTCAAGGGAGCGCTGCAGTTGTCCGACTCCACATTCACCGACTCGTCGACCATCGATCTGCACGGTGCGACCGTGGGCATCCTGAACGTGACATCGCTCAGCACGCTGCCCTCGGCGTTTGACCTTCGCGCTGCGACCATCGGACGTATCGACGACTCCCCCGCCTCATGGCCGCTGCGGATCGAGCTGGACGGACTGGCCTATCAAGACCTCCGCCCCGTACTGCCGGCAAACCAACGTCTGGCATGGCTCGATCGCAGCGACAGCTACAACCCCCAGCCGTACGAACGATTGGCCGCCCACTATCGACAGCTCGGCCACGACGACGACGCCCGATCTGTGCAGCTTGCCCGCCACAGAAGACGACGCAGCTCCTCACGACCTCCTGCCCGCCTGTGGGGGTATTTCGAAGACCTCACCGTCGGCTACGGCTACCGCCCAGGGCGCGCTCTCATCTGGCTCGTTGCCCTCACTTCAGTCGTCGCCGTCATCTTCACGGCAGTGCCGCCACAGCCCGCCCGCACCAACAGTCCAGCCTTCCAACCCGTCGCTTTTGCCCTTGACCTCATCCTGCCTGTCCTCGACCTCGGCCAGGAGAAGGCGTTCATCCCGTCCAGCGACACCGCGTGGGCCGCCTGGGTAAGTGCCGTAGCCGGTTGGCTTCTGGCCACAACCGTCATCTCTGGCCTCACCCGGCGGCTTTCCCGCTCCGGCCATTGAACCCACTGCAAGTCGAGAGGGCACGGTCCGCCACGGGGCCATGTGCACCCGTTGTGCACCGACCTTGCCTACGACGATGAATCACCGCAGCTCAGAGCCTTCTTCGGACTCTACTTCGACATCTAGAAATACAGATCGTCAGCCAGAATTCCGCAGACTGAGGCCTCTCGAAATTCTCTACGGAGAGTAACGAGGGGCCTTTGGTCGTCACCCGGAAGATCACGCATCGCATCAGACACACTCGGAGGTCGGCGCGTGTCGTTCTCGGCGAACGAAGCCCGGCGGCGGTTCGCTTCCACCTCTGGGAGGACCGCCGCCCACAGCGCGGGGGCGGACGAGCAGGTTGCATGAAAATGTCTCGACCTGCATACTCATACCCATGTCCAAAGTACTCTCCTCCCTGCCTGTCGGTGAACGTGTCGGGATCGCCTTCTCCGGGGGGCTCGACACCTCGGTCGCGGTCGCCTGGATGCGCGAGAGGGGTGCGGTGCCCTGCACGTACACCGCCGACATCGGCCAGTACGACGAGCCCGACATCGCCTCGGTGCCCAGGCGCGCCAAGGCGTACGGCGCGGAGGTCGCCCGGCTGGTCGACTGCCGGGCCGCCCTCGTCGAGGAGGGGCTCGCGGCCATGGCCTGCGGGGCCTTCCACATCCGGTCCGGCGGACGCACCTACTTCAACACCACCCCGCTCGGACGGGCCGTCACCGGCACCCTGCTGGTACGCGCGATGCTCGAGGACGACGTGCAGATCTGGGGCGACGGCTCGACCTACAAGGGCAACGACATCGAGCGGTTCTACCGTTACGGCCTGCTCGCCAACCCCTCCCTGCGGATCTACAAGCCGTGGCTGGACGCCGGCTTCGTCAGCGAGCTCGGCGGCCGCAGTGAGATGTCCGAATGGCTGGCCGCCCGCGACCTGCCCTATCGGGACAGCGCCGAGAAGGCCTACTCCACCGACGCCAACATCTGGGGCGCGACCCACGAGGCCAAGGCGCTCGAGCACCTCGACGCGGGTATGGAACTCGTCGAACCGATCATGGGCGCGCGGTTCTGGGACTCCTCCGTCGAGATCGCCACCGAGGACGTCACGATCGGCTTCGAGCAGGGACGTCCGGTCACCCTCAACGGCAAGGAATTCCCCTCCCCCGTCGACCTGGTGCTGGAGGCCAACGCCATCGGCGGCCGGCACGGCATGGGAATGTCCGACCAGATCGAGAACCGGATCATCGAGGCCAAGAGCCGGGGCATCTACGAGGCACCGGGCATGGCACTGCTGCACGCGGCGTACGAGCGGCTGGTCAATGCCATCCACAACGAGGACACCCTCGCCATCTACCACAACGAGGGACGACGGCTGGGACGGCTGCTGTACGAAGGCCGCTGGCTCGACCCGCAGGCCCTGATGATCCGCGAGTCGCTCCAGCGCTGGGTCGGGACGGCGGTCACCGGCGAGGTGACCCTGCGCCTGCGGCGCGGAGAGGACTACTCCCTCCTCAACACCTCCGGACCGGCATTCAGCTACCACCCCGACAAACTCTCCATGGAACGGACCGAGGACTCCGCCTTCAGTCCGGTCGACCGCATCGGCCAGCTCACCATGCGCAACCTCGACATCGCCGACTCCCGCGCCAAACTTGAGCAGTACGCCGGACTCGGCATGGTCGGCAGCTCCCACCCGACGATGATCGGCGCGGCCCAGGCCGCTTCGACCGGGCTGATCGGCGCGATGCCCAAGGGCGGAGCCGCAGCGATTGCCTCCCGCGGCGAGGCTTCCGGCGACGACGAACTCCTCGACCACGCCGCGATGGAGTCCGGCACCGACTGACCGATATTGCACTAGTGCAAAATAATATTGCGACTAGTGCAGAATCCGGTTACGGTTTCGAGCCATGCCTGCCAAGACACCCTCGCCCGTGACGCTGACCGGCCACCACGTGCGCCTTGAACCCCTGACCATGGAGCACCTCGCCGACCTCTTCGCCGCGGGCGGCGGGGACGAAGAGGTGTGGCGCTGGCAGGACGGGCCCGCTCCGCAGACGCAGGACAAGTTCCGGGTCAAGCTCGGCGACCTGCTCGGAGCCGCAGAGCACGGCACGTACGTACCCTTCGCCGTCATCCATCGCGCGTCCGGGCAGGCCATCGGCTGGACCTGCTTCATGGACATCGACGCGGAGCACGAGCGCCTGGAGATCGGGGCGACCTGGTACGGCCGCGCGTACTGGCGCTCGGGCGTCAACAGCGAGGCGAAATTGCTGCTGTTGACCCACGCATTCGAAGAGCTGGGCATGGGGCGCGTGCAGTTGAAGACCGATCACATGAATCAGCGTTCGCAGACCGCAATCGCCCGCCTCGGCGCCCAGCGCGAGGGCGTGCTGCGCCGTCACCGGCAGCGGCCGGACGGGACGTGGCGGGACACCGTGTACTTCTCGATCCTCGGCGAGGAGTGGCCTGGCGTGAAGGCGCGGCTCGAAGCGGCCCTGAAGGCGGGGCTTCAGGTGGTCTGAAGCCCCGCCCCCCTCACCGGGTCAGCGGCCGTAGCGGATCAGTGCCCGCACCATCCGGCACGTCGTGTCCGACGGCGGGTGGACCCCGATGCGCTCCGCCGTCGCTCGTATCCTGGCGTTGTCCGCCGTCGCCGGGTGGTAGACGCCCGAGTCCAGCAGGGCGATCGACAGACGCATGGCCTTCAGGCGGCGGTTGTGCGAGACGTACCACTCGCGCGGCTGTCCGGCCGGGAGCGGCTTCTTCTTCAGCGGCTTGTAAACGGGCTTCGTCATGAGTGTGGCAACGGCCATCGGCAACCTCCTGGCGCGGTGGCGGGACCATCCCGAACTACTGTTCATTCTACCGGCCACCACTGACAATCAGCCCTGGCCAGACGCCTTACCAGAGGAATTTGACGGGCAGTTGGACGGTACGGTGGCGGCATGGAGATCTGGATCAATCCGGCCTGTTCCAAGTGTCGCGGCGCCATCGATCTGCTCGACGCCGAAGGAGCCTCGTACACCGTCCGGCGCTACCTGGACGACGTGCCGACCGAGGACGAGATCCGGGCCGTCCTCGGACGGCTCGGGCTGGAGCCGTGGGACATCACGCGGACCCAGGAGGCCGCGGCGATCGGGATCGAGGAGTGGGCGCGGGACGACGCGTCGCGGGAGCGGTGGATCGCCGCGCTGGCGCAGCGTCCGCAGCTGATTCAGCGGCCGATCATCACCGCCGACGACGGGACCGCCGTCGTGGGGCGTACGGAAGAAGCCGTACGGGACGCCATCGGCCGGACAGAATGACGGGCCATTACCTGGACGCGGTCAGTGGGACAGCCGCCAATACTGCCGCGCCCAGCAGCGTGCTGCTCCGCCTCCTCGACTCCGACCGGTACCGCCTCCACTCCACCGTCATGTGGCGGAAGAACCTGCCGCAGGACGTCATCGAAGCGGTCCTCGGCCACGCCGACCCCGCCGTCCGTAACGCCTTCGCCGAGTCCTGGAACGTGCCTCCGGAGCAGCGCGCCCGGCTGCTCGACGATCCGCGGAGCAGGAACGTTCTGGCGGTGGCGACAGGCCCCCTTCCGAACCGTACGAAGGTGGAGCCGCTGCCCGACTGGGCGTACGAGCGGCTGCTCAGCCACCCCCGCGACCGGGTCCGGCACGAGACGCTCATGTCACCGGCCATCCCGGCGCACATCGTCGCGGGGCTCGCCGACCACCCGGAACCGGCCTTCCGCGTCGTCGCCTGCCGGGCCTGGGACCAACTCGGCGACGAGACACGGCAGTCACTGCTCGATGATGAGCACTACGACGTCTGGCGCGCCGCGTCGCTGCGCGTCTGCCACCAGGACGAGGAGCGCACCACGGAGCTCATCCGGCAGGAGGGACCTGACTGGCAGCTCGTTCAACCGCTCAAGCACGGCCTCCTGAGCCGTGCCGTGGCCGAGTGGATGGTGGCCGAGGAGCGCCATCTCGCAGCCCTCGCCCACAATCCCTCGCTCCCCTCCGATCTCGTGGCACGCCTCGCCACCGACCCCGATCCGGACGTACGGCTCGCGGTCTCCGCCCGCCCCGAGCTGACCGAGGACGAGCGCGCCGCCGTCAAGTACGCGGTCGGTCCCGATGACCGGCTGCCCACGCTGGACTGGGTGTGGGACGCCCGCGCCGACTCCGGCGTACTGCGCCGCTGCGCGACCTCCGCGCACACCTGGCTGCGCCGCAGCGCCGCCGTCTGCCCGGGCCTGCCCCCGGATCTGGTCCAACTCCTCGCGGACGACGACGATTTCGCCGTACGCCTGATGCTCGCCGAGTTCCATCCGGAGCCGCCCCCGGAACTGCTCCTCGACCTGTATCTGCACGGCGCGCACCAGGCCGTCGGCATGCTGATCGTCAACCCGCGCTTCCCGAGGGCCGGGCTCGCCGCCCGGTTCGGGGACTCCGAGCACGCGCGCTGCCGCGAGCTGGCCATGCGCGATCCGGAGGCGACGCCGGAGCTGATCGAACGGCTCAGCCGCGATACCGATCCGTCCGTACGCGGCACCGCGGCGCGCGATCCCCGGCTGTCCCTGGCGCGTGTGCGGGAGCTGCTGGCCGAACCGGAGACCGCCTACTACGCGGCGGCCAACCCGACGCTCCCGGTCGACGACATGCACGCCGTACTCGACGAGGCGGGGATCGGAATCCGGATCTGAACCTGGATCTGAACCCCGATCTGAACCGTCAGCGTTCGTCCGTGCCCGCCACCTTTCCTGTGGCGAGCGCGATCCGGTTCCAGGTGTTGATCGTGAAGATCAGGGCGAGGAGCTGAGCCAGCTCCCGCTCCTCGAAGTGGGCCGCGGCCCGGGCGTACACCGCGTCCGGGACTCCGCCGGCCGCCGGCCGCGTGACCGCCTCGGTGAGCGCGAGCGCCGCTTGTTCCTTCTCCGTGAAGAAGTGAGCCGCCTCCCGCCATACGGCCGTCATGTGCAGGCGCTCCTCGCTCTCGCCCGCCTTGCGGGCGTCGGAGGTGTGCATATGCAGGCAGTACGCGCAGTGGTTGAGCTGCGAGGAACGGATCTGAACCAGTTCTACGAGCGTCGGGTCCAGGCCTTCGCGGGCCGCCGCGTCCAGGCCGATCACGGCGCGGAAGGCTTTCGGTGCCAGCTTCGCGAAGTTCAAGCGAGCGGCGGGCTGGTCGATCTGTGTTGACGTCATACGTACGAATCTAAGAGGCAGATCGACCGGTAGTAGGGTGCATTTCAGTGGCAGAATCATGGGTCAATCCGGCGGAGAGCCTGGGTGCGGATCTGCATCTGGAGCTGACGGGTCCTGGCAGCAAACGCGCCGTACTGATGCGGGCCCTGCGCGAGGCCGTCCGGAGTGGACGGCTCGCTCCGGGTACGCGGCTGCCGCCCTACCGCTCCCTCGCCGCCGACCTCGGGATCGCCCGTAATACCGCCGCCGACGCGTACGCCGAACTCGTCGCCGAGGGGTGGCTCACCGCGCGCCAGGGGTCGGGGACCCGGGTTGCCGCGCAGCAGGTCGCGCCGACGAGTCCCGTACGCAGGCAGCGCACCCCGGACCACTCCCACCGGCCCACGTACGACCTGGTCCAGGGCCGGCCCGACCCCTCCGCCTTTCCGCGCGGCGCCTGGCTCGCCGCCGCGCGGCGGGCGCTCACCGTCGCGTCGCACGACGTCTTCGGGCCCGGCGATCCGCACGGGCGCGCCGAGTTGCGGGAGGCGCTCGCCGGGTATCTGGCGCGGGTGCGCGGGGTGCGGACCAGTCCCCGGCGGATCGTCATCTGTTCCGGCGTCGCGCACGGACTGCGGTTGATGGCGGCGGTTACGGGCGGACGACGAGGGTGGGCGGTGGAGGCGTACGGGCTGCCCTTCCACCGGGCGCTGCTGGCCGACGCCGGGGTACACACCGTGCCGCTGCCGGTCGACGAGCATGGTGCCCGCGTGGGTGAGTTGGGCAGGCTGGGAGCGGTACTGCTGACTCCGGCGCACCAGTTCCCGACCGGCGGGCCGCTGGGTCCGGAGCGGCGCGCCGCCGTGGTGGACTGGGCGCGGTCGACGGGTGGGCTGGTCCTGGAGGACGACTACGACGGCGAGTTTCGCTACGATCGCCGGCCCGTGGGCGCGGTACAGAGTCTGGACCCCGACCGGGTGGTGCTCATGGGGTCGGTGAGCAAGAGCCTCTCCCCCACCCTGCGGATCGGCTGGATGGTGCTGCCCGAGCGGCTGGTGGACGACGTCGTGGCGGCGAAGGGCGAGCGCGAGCAGTGGTCGAGTGCCACGGAGCAGCTCACGCTCGCGGAGTTCATCGCCTCGGGGGCGTACGACCGCCATGTGCGCAGAATGCGGCAGCGCCACCGGCGGCGGCGCGACCAGCTGGTGGCGGTCCTGGCGGAGCGGGCGCCGAGGGTGCGTGTGACTGGGATCGCGGCCGGGCTGCATGCCGTACTCGAACTGCCGCCGGGCAGCGAACGGGCCGTGGTGAAGGCGGCGGCCTGGCAGGGTCTTGCGGTGGAGGGGCTCGCCGACTTCCGCCACCCGGAGTCCACGGATCTCCCGGCCGGTGACGGTCTGGTCGTCGGATACGCGACGCCGCCGGAGCACGCCTACGCCGGGGCGCTGGACGCGCTGTGCCGCGCGCTGCCGCCCGCCCAACCTTAAGGAAACTTAAGGGAGTCGCAGGTGAGAGGGGTGAGACGAACGCGTTGGGCACTCGTACACAACGGCACAGGGGAACCGACCCGACAGGAGTCCCACGTGTCCCGCAAGAAGACCCTCAGCCCGAAGAAGAAGCTCGCTCTGCTCGTCGGAGCCGCCGTGGCTATCGGCGGCACGGCAGTGGCGATGACCGGCACCAGCCAGGCATCCCAAGAATCCCAGGGATCGGGATCGGTGGTCTGCGACGGACTGGCCACCGCCCTGCAGAGCAACGAGAAGTTCATCGCCGGGCAGCGCGCCGATCCGGACGCCCTGGCCGAGGCGCGGATCGTCAACCGGCAGGCTGTCATCGCGGAGATTCAGCGGCAGCAGGCCGCTTCGGGGTGCGAGGTCGGAGGGGGCGGTGAGGGCGGTGGCGGCGGCGGTGGCGGCGGCGGTGGCGGTGGCGGTGGCGACCAGGCTCCACCGGCTGCGCCCCCGGCCGCCCAGCCGCCCGCCGCCGATCAGGGCGACGGCGAAGTCGTCTGCGCCGGGTCCACCGTGACCCTCTCCGGCGAGGAAGGCGCCCCCGCCGCCTCCAGCAGCCAGTTCCCCGTCGGCACCACCCTCAAGGTGACCAACCTCGACAACAACAAGTCCACGACCGTCCAGGTCACCGGCGCCTCCGGCAGTTGCGCCCTGCTGAACAACGCCGCCTTCGAGCAGGTCCGCGAGCCTGGCAAGTTCCTCATCCGCAAGGCACTGATCGAACGGGTCGGCTGAGCGCCGGCGGTTTTCAGGGCGGTGCCCTTCAGCCCCGTACCGCCCTGGAATCCGCTGCCGCGTCCGCCGCTGCGTCCGCCGCTGCCTCCGCCTCCGCCAGGATCTCCGTCAGCCGCAGCCCGAACCGTACGTCGCAGTCGTGGGCCCGCCCCGTACGCACCGACTCCAGCAGCGCGTCGACCGCCGCCCCGAACGACCCGACCGCGTCGCCCCAGCCCGGCAGCGCCACCGTCCCCTGATCGCCGATGAGGTCAAGGCTCACGCCCGCCGCCTTCAGTGGCGCGTTCAGGCCCAGCGTCGCCGTGCTCGACGCCCCGGACGCGTGCCGCAGCACCATGTGCGTGGTGTCCGCCGGGCCGCGCGCCGCGGTCACCTCCGTCACGTCGCCGAGCACCGGCAGCAGTACGGACAGCAGGTGCGGCCCTACGTCCCACAGCCCGCCCTTCTCGCGCCGCCACGGCGAAGCGGCGTACGGGTTGTCCGTACCGGGCGCGTACAGCGCGCCCAGCCACTGGGCACGCGCCGTGAACCAGCCGCCCACCGCCGCCTGTTCGGCGATCCAGGTCGCCGATTCGACGCCGTACCGCAGCGTGCAGAAGACCACCGAGGCGACCCGGGCGCGCTCGGCCGCGTCCGCCACCGCCCTGGCCCCGGCCACGGTCGTCGCGACCGGCTTGTCCAGCAGCAGGTGGCAGCCCGCCTCCGCCGCGCGGGCCGCGAGCGGGGCCTGAACATCCGGCGGCAGGGCGAAGGCGACCGCGTCGCAGTCCGCGAAGAGCGCGTCGACGCCGTCGGTGCCTTCGACGCCCTCGACGCCCTCGACACCGGAGTAGGCCGTCGTGCCATGTACGGCGGCGAGCGCGGCAGCGGCCTCGGGCCGCCTCCCCCACACCCCCGCGAATACGACATCCGGGTGGGCGGCAAGCGCGGGCGCCTGGGTGCGCTCCGCCCACGGTCCGGTGCCGAGGAGTCCGATACGCAGCTGCTTCGCGGGAATCGTCATGCGCCCCAGTGTGCCCCGGATCACAACCACGCCTATGTACACCCTGTGTATACGACAGACACCACAGAATCGAAATGCCCGTCGCAGAGCGAATGCCCATGGAATAGAAATGCCTTTTGCAACTGCACCGCGCCCTCGCCACGGCCCTCACGGAGGGTGCCAGTCCGCTCACTGGTCCGGCGTAACACGGGGTTCACACATGGGCAACGGCGAGGAAATCCCGTATTGCGAAGCTGTCGCGGCATACCGCTGCACCCGCAAAGGATGAGGTACGTGACCTTCAAGGCTGAGTACATCTGGATCGACGGCACCGAGCCGACCGCCAAGCTTCGCTCGAAGACGAAGATAATGAGCGACGGCGCCGAGCTGCCAATTTGGGGCTTCGACGGGTCCAGCACCAACCAGGCCGAGGGCCACGCATCGGACCGCGTGCTCAAGCCCGTCTTCTCCTGTCCGGACCCGATCCGGGGCGGCGACGACGTCCTGGTCATGTGCGAGGTCCTCAACACGGACATGACCCCGCACGCGTCCAACACGCGCGCCGCGCTCGCCGAGGTGGCGGAGAAGTTCGCCGCCCAGGAGCCGATCTTCGGCATCGAGCAGGAATACACCTTCTTCAAGGGCCCGCGCCCGCTGGGCTTCCCCGAGGCGGGCTTCCCCGCCGCGCAGGGCGGCTACTACTGCGGCGTCGGCTCCGACGAGATCTTCGGCCGCGACATCGTCGAAGCCCACATGGAGAACTGCCTCAAGGCGGGCCTGGGCCTCTCCGGCATCAACGCCGAGGTCATGCCCGGCCAGTGGGAGTTCCAGGTCGGACCGCTGTCCCCGCTGGAGGTCTCCGACCAGCTGTGGCTGGCGCGCTGGCTGCTCTACCGCACCGCCGAGGACTTCGACGTCTCCGCGACCCTCGACCCGAAGCCGGTCAAGGGCGACTGGAACGGCGCCGGTGCGCACACCAACTTCTCGACCAAGGCGATGCGCGAGGGCTACGACGCCATCATCACCGCCTGTGAGTCGCTGGGTGAGGGCTCAAAGCCCCTCGACCACGTCAAGCACTACGGCGCGGGCATCGACGACCGCCTGACCGGTCTGCACGAGACCGCCCCGTGGAACGAGTACAGCTACGGCGTCTCGGACCGTGGCGCCTCGGTTCGTATCCCGTGGCAGGTCGAGCAGGACGGCAAGGGCTACATCGAGGACCGCCGCCCCAACGCCAACGTCGACCCGTACCTGGTGACCCGGCTGATCGTGGACACCTGCTGCACGGCGCTCGACAAGGCCGGTCAGGTCTGACCTGTCGTCGCTTGAGAGTGTTGCTTCGGAAGGCGCCCGCCGGTTCGACCGGCGGGCGCCTTCCGCGTTGCGGGCAGCGGCACCTCGGGCCCTTGTCGGGGGCGCTGCCCCCGAACCCCCGCGCCTCAATCGCCGGCGGGGCTGGATTCTCCAGCCCGTCCGGCGATTGAGGACACCGCCCGAAGGGCGGTACGGGGTCTGGGGCGAAGCCCCTTGGTTACAGGATGGGGGTCCCCCCACGCCCTCAGGGCGTAGGGGGAGGGCGGGTAGGGGAACAACCCCCGGAGGGCGCCCCGGCACCCCAGCTCAGCGCGTCGCGTTCGCCAGGTCCGGTGTGCGCGGCTCCCGCGCGGGCTCCTCGCCGTGGTCCGGGCGCGGCAGCCACCCCAGGCCCTTCGGCGTACGCCAGTTCCGCTCGCCCAGCAGCGCCATCACCGACGGCAGCAGCACCATCCGTACGATCGTCGCGTCCAGCAGCACCGCCACCGCCAGGCCCACGCCCATCTGCTGCATGTCCTGCATGGACAGCATCCCGAAGACCGCGAACACCGCGACCATGATCGCCGCCGCGCCGGTCACCGCGCCCGCCGTGCGGCGGATGCCCTCCTTGATCGCCTCGCGCGTGTCCAGACCCCGGTCACGCGCCTCGCGGATCCGCGACACCACGAACACGTGGTAGTCCATCGACAGACCGAACAGCACCACCAGCACGAACAGCGGCATCCACGCCTCGATCGCGCCCACCGCCTCCGTACCGAGCGCCGACGCGCCCCAGCCGTGCTGGAAGACCGCGACCATGACGCCGTACGCCGCCGCCACCGAGCCCAGGTTGAGCAGGATCGACGTCACCGCGATGACGTACGACCGGAAGCAGAACAGCATCACCAGGAACGTGACCGCCGTGATGAAGACGAAGACCGGCACGATGCCGCGCTTCAGCTGGTCGTTGAAGTCGACCGACTCCGCCAGTTCGCCGCCCACGTACACCTGCGCCCCGGTCCCGTCGAACGCGTCGGGCACCCGCTTGTCGCGCAGGTCCGCCAGCGCGTCCTTGGAGCGGCCGTCGCTGCCGTTGCCCGCGAGCGCCACCTCGATCTCGGCGACGTTCTCCGCCTTGTGCACGGTGGTCTTGTCCTCGGCGCCGAACTTCGCGAGCGCGCCCCGCATCCGCTCCGAGTCGATGTCGTCGGCCTTGACGACCACCCGCGCCGGTTCGGGACCGACCGGGAAGGCCTCGGTGATCTTCTTGTGCGCCACCGACAGCGCCGAATCCGACCCGAACTGCTTCTCCAGCCCGAGGCTTTCGGTCTTCATGCCCACCGCGGGCGCCGCCAGCACCAGCAGCACCACGACCGCGCCGAACGCGAACAGCTTCGGCTTCGCCAGTACGGGCCGCAGCACCGCCCCCGCCACCGCGCCGCTCTCCCGCGAGCCCCGCCGGGCACCCTTCCGCCCGCCGCCCTTCCGCCCGTTCTTCTTGCCGCCCCGGCTCAGGAACGGAATCCGGCCCGCGTCGATCCGGTCCCCCAGCGATGCCAGCAGCGCGGGCAGCACCGTCACCGAACCCAGCATCGCGATGAAGACCACGATGATCGTGGCGAGCGCGAAGCCCTTGAAGAGCATCAGCCCGGACAGGAACATCCCGGCCATCGCGAGCATCACCGTCACCCCGGAGACCAGGACGGCCCGCCCGCTCGTCGCCGCGGCGATCCGCAGCGCCGTCTCGGCATCGTGCCCCGCGGCCCGCTCGTCCCGCTCGCGCCGCAGGTAGAACAGGCAGTAGTCCACCCCGACCGCGAGCCCCATCAGGAACATCACGGAGTACGTCGTCTGGAACAGGTGCAGCTGGTGGCTGGCGAGCGACAGCAGACCGAACGCCGCCATGCACGCGGTCAGCGCCAGACCGACCGGCAGCAGCGCCGCGACCACCGTCCCGAAGGCGACCAGCAGAATCCCCAGCGCCAGCGGTACGGCGGTGAACTCGGCCTGCTGGAAGTCCTCGGTGAGCAGATCGCCGAGCCACTTCTCCGCGCTGGCCTGCCCGAACTGGTGGATCTCCACCCCGTCGCCCTGCTCACCCTGCTCGCCCTGCTCGCCCGTATGAGCCCGCCCCGTGTCCCGTACGGCGTCGAGCACGGTCTGCACCCGGTCCGCCGCCGTCTTCGAGTCACCCTTCATCTCGAAGCGGATGAGCGCTTCCTTTCCGCTCTTCGAGGCGAGCGGCGGTTCGATCTCCGTCGCCTCGCCCGTCTTGCCGAGCGCATCGGTCAGATCGGCCGCAGCCGCTTTCCAGCCGTCCGCCGTCCGGCTGCTGACCAGGACGAGCTCACCGGCCGGCTGGTCAAGACCGGCGTCATCGAGGATCTTCTGGGCCCGTGCGGAGTCGCCCGTGCCCTGCTCGGCCGGGGTCACCTCCACCAGCCCCGCCGCCCCGCCGGCCACCGTCGCCAGAACGACGAAGAGCAGCCAGCCGATGATCGCCGTTTTGCGATGGTGTGCGCTCCACACACCCATACGTGCCGCGAGGTTGCGCCGCATGGCGTTTTCGCCCCCAGAAGTAAGCGCCGAATAAGTCGATCAGGTCGAGTACGACGCTAGAAAGCCGCGGCCTTTCGCCCCAGCCGTCAAAGCCCCCTTCCGCGGAGCCGAAAGGCGAGCGCAGGGGGGTGGTGCTGGGTACACCCCCACCCGGTGCCAAGGGCCAGTGCCGCCGCGCGCGAGGTCGGACAGACTGGCTGACCGGGACAGGCCGACAAGGGACGCGGGGAAATCACATGAACGTGACCACAGCACGAGACGCGGCAGTGGCCGGCGCGCGAGGACTCGCGCTGGCGCTGATGGCGCTGATCGGTTCGATCACGCTCTTCACCCTGGCGGTGGTCTCCATCGCGCTCGTCCCGATCGGTGTGGGGGTGTTCACCACTCCCTACGTACTGAAGGCGGTACGGGCTCACGCCGGCCAGCGGCGGCTGCTTGCGGCCCAGTGGTCGGACGTACAGATCCCGGCCCGCTACCGCCCCTTCCCCCGCGATATGCGCAAGGGCATCACCGGGCAGGTCGAGCGCTGCACGCTGATGCTGAAGGACCCCGGGACCTGGCGAGATATGCAGTGGATGCTGGTCGACATGACGGCGGGCGCGATCGTCACGCTCCTCGCGCCGTCGCTGATCCTGGACGGCATCTTCGGCCTGCTGCTCTTCGCCGGGCTGTGGATCCCGATCGTCGACGCGGCCGGCACCTACTGGTACTCGTTCGTGCCCGTCAGCAGCTGGGGCACGGCCGGTCTGGCGGCGCTGCTCAGTCTGGTCTGGCTGACCGTCGCCGTGAGATTCAACCCGCTCCTGGTCCGTTCCCACTTCAAGCTCACCCGTGCCGTGCTCGCCCCGGGGCACGACCGTGAGCTGGAGCAGCGCATCGACCGCCTCACCGAGACCCGGCACGACGCCCTGGACTCCTCGGCCGCCGAGCTGCGCCGTATCGAGCGGGATCTGCACGACGGGGCGCAGGCGCGTCTGGTCGCCATGGGCATGAACCTGGGCACCATCGAGGCGCTCATCGAGAAGGACCCGGCGCAGGCCAAGGAGCTCCTCGCCAGGGCCCGCACCTCCTCCGCCGAGGCGCTGACCGAGCTGCGCGACCTGGTCCGGGGCATCCACCCGCCGGTGCTCGCGGAGCGCGGCCTCGGCGACGCGGTGAAGGCCCTGGCACTGCGGCTGCCGGTCGAGATCGACGTGGATGTGGAGCTGGACGGCCGCGTGGACGCGCCGGTCGAGTCGGCGGCGTACTTCGCGGTCAGCGAGGCGCTGACCAACACGGTCAAGCACTCCGGCGCGGACCGGATCTGGATCGACGTGTCGTATGCGGGCGGTTCGCTGCGTATCGCGGTCACGGACGACGGCAGGGGCGGCGCGTCCATCGGGGCCGGATCCGGACTGAGCGGAATCGAACGCCGACTGGGTACATTCGACGGCGTCCTGGCCGTCAGCAGTCCCGCGGGCGGCCCCACCATGGTCACCATGGAGATCCCTTGCGAGTTGTCCTAGCCGAAGACCTGTTCCTGCTGCGCGACGGCCTGGTCCGGATGCTCGAAGCGTACGACTTCGAGATCCTGGCCGCCGTGGAGAGCGGGCCGGAGCTCACCCGGGCCCTCGCGGAACTGAAGCCGGACGTCGCGGTCGTGGACGTCCGGCTGCCGCCGTCGCACACGGACGAGGGGCTCCAGTGCGCGCTGGCGGCGCGGCAGGCCCGGCCGGGGCTCCCGGTCCTGGTGCTCTCGCAGCATGTGGAGCAGCTGTACGCGCGTGAACTGCTGGCCGACGGGAGGGGCGGAGTGGGCTATCTCCTCAAGGACCGGGTCTTCGACGCGGACCAGTTCATCGACGCGGTACGGCGGGTGGCGAAGGGGGGCACGGCGATGGATCCGCAGGTGATCTCGCAGCTGCTGTCGCGGCGGGCGCAGGACAAGCCGATAGGCGGTCTGACGCCGCGCGAGCGGGAGGTGATGGAGCTGGTGGCACAGGGCAGGTCCAATGCCGCGATCGCCGCGCAGCTCGTGGTCACGGAGCGCGCGGTGGCCAAGCACACCTCGAACATCTTCGGGAAGCTGGGGCTGCCGGTGTCGGACGACGACAACCGGCGGGTGCTCGCGGTGCTGGCGTACCTCGACCGCGGCTGACGCCCCCCGGCCAGCTGTCCCCCGGCCCTCTACCGCGTCAGGCCTCGTACTCCGTGAGGTCGATGGCGTACACAAACAGCGAGTAGCCGTGCACCGGGTGTGTCGCCTCGCGTTCCCGTTCCATGCCGAGCTTGCGCATGACGTTCTCGGAGGCGTCGTTGCCCAGCCTCGCGATGCCGATCACCCGGTCGAGACCGCGGTCCTGGAGCGCGAACTCCAGGGTCGCGGCGGCGGCTTCGGACGCGTAGCCCTGGCCCCAGTACTGCCGCCCGAGCCGCCAGGAGATCTCGACCTCGTGCTCCAGCTCCGGCAGGTAGGGGGGGACGGACAGACCGGTGAAGCCGATCAGTTCGCCCGAGGCGAGCAGTTCGATGGCGAAGAGGCCGAAGCCCTCCTCGTCCCACTGCTCCTCCCATCGCTCGATGTCCTCGGCGGTCTCGTCGAGGTCGCGGACCGAGCCGTCGCCGACCCACTCCATGACCTCCGGATCGGCGTTGATTTCAGCCATCGGGACAAGGTCGTCGTCACGCCAGCGGCGCAGCAGAAGTCGGGGTGTCTGGATCTCGGTCATGGAGCCCATCCTGTCACCCCGGGTGGCCGTCGCCGTCACCCGACTTCGACGCAATACGCCGGGTTTGCTGATGGAGGTTCCTACAAACTCCAACTCCAAACCATCTGCCGCTGAACACCCCCTGAGCCCCACCCGTATGTGAGGGCGCGCTTCTTCCTCTGCCGGGAACCCCCTAACCGATACCCGGCTGACCACACCCGGCAATGAAGCTGAGGAGTTCCATGCGACGCACAACGAGAAAACGCTCCACGCTGGCGAACCGGGCGATAGTCGCCTCGGCCGCCTTGATCCTGGGCGGGGGTGGGCTGGTCGCGGTCAATATGAACGCATCCGCACACGAAGGCCAGTCCGGCGACCAAGCAAAGACCAAGGCTGCCGGGCAGCAGATGTCCACCATCGCTTGCCCCGATGTCTCGCTCAGCCTTCCCAAGGACGTACCCGACCGGGCACGAGCGGAAGTCGACCGCGAGCTGGCAAACCTCGATACCCAGGTCACTGAGGCATACAAGAGGTTCGCCGATTCCAAGCAAGCTATCGAACAGGATGCGAGCTTCGCCGACAACGCCATCCTCGGTCCGCTGAAGAGCAAGCGGGTTGCGGCCATCGACCGCATCTCCATCGCCTTCGGCCGTGCCGGCGACAAGCCGCAGGGGCTTGAGAAGCTCGCCCCCTGCGCCCTGAAGGCCGACGACAACGCACCCGACACCAACGCCGGTGAAGGCGGGCAGGACGGTGGCCAGAACGGTGGCGACCAAGGCGGCGGTGACCAAGGTGGCGACCAGGGCGGCGACCAGGGCGACAACCAGCAAGGTGGCCAGGACGGCGGTGACCAAGGTGGTGACCAAGGCGGCGACCAGGGCGGCGACCAGGGCGGCGACCAGCAGCAGGGCAACGGTCCTGAGGCCGGCGACTTCGTCGACATCAACTCCGTCCAGCCCAACGTCGCCCCGGCGAACGGGAACGGGCTGAAGGCGAACGGGCAAGGCGGTTCGACGGGCACCTTCACCTCGTCCTGCGGTACGAACCCGAACAACCTGTTCAACTCCGACAACCTGATCGTGGCGCCCGGTGTCGACAACGGCGCACACCACACCCACGACTACGTCGGCAACCAGGACAACGACGCCTTCTCCAGCGACGAAGACCTCGCGAACGCCGAGACCAGCTGTACCAACCAGGGTGACAAGTCCACGTACTACTGGCCGGTGCTCCGGGTGCAGGACGGCAAGGACGAGTTCGACGCCGCCGAGCAGGGTGGCGGCGCGGAAGGCAACATCGGCACGATCCTGGAGGCCGAGCAGGCCGAGATCAAGTTCGTCGGCAACAAGCAGGGCGACGTCGTCGCGATGCCGAAGTTGCTGCGCATCATCACCGGTGCCGCCAATGCCTTCACCAACGGCGACGCGAACGCCAACGCCTCCTGGAGCTGCACCGGCCTGGAGGACAGGCAGCTGACGGACAAGTACCCGATCTGCCCCCAAGGCAGCAAGGTAGTACGGACGGCCAATTTCCAGAGCTGCTGGGACGGTCAGAACATCGACAGCGCCAATCACCGTGACCACGTGGACTTCGTCCAGGCGGACGGCACTTGCGCCAACGGTTTCCAGGCGATCCCCCAGCTCCAGATCCGTCTGGTGTACAACGCTCCGGCCCCGGTCATCCAGAACGGACAGGTGCAGAACCCGTTCGCGGTGGACAGCTTCCCGGAGCAGTTGCACAAGCCGATCACCGACCACAACGACTTCATCAACGTCTTCGACGAGAACCTGATGAACGAGATGGTCGAGTGCATCAACGGCGGTCAGCAGTGCCAGTAATCGCCTGACAAAATGACCACCCGAAGAAGGCCGGCCACGGAATTCCGTGGCCGGCCTTCTGGTCTTTCTCCCCTGCTCCGGCTCTCTCCTCCGTCCTCGATCCAGCGTGTCAGCCGCTGTGACCGGTATGACCGGAGGGATGCTCAGTCCCGGTTCCCGCACTACCGCTCCCCGAGTGGCCGCCCGAGTGGTCGGTGCCGATCTCCATGTCGCCGCCGAGCGTGCCGCGCAGCGCGGTAACCATCTTCTCCTCGCCCACGGCCACCCACTTCCGGCCGACCAGGTAATAACCGCCGTAGTCCTTGGCGCCGTTGAGCCAGTCACGCTGGCCGCGGTCGGTGGCGAAGGTCGCCAGGATGAACTTGCCGTCGGTGTTCTTGCAGATCGCCTGACGGATCTCGTCGGCGTCCGTCTGCATATTGGGCTTGCAATTCACCTCGCCGGCCAGGTGCTCCAGGCTTCCCGTGGCCGTCTCCGGAACCGCGTTCTCGTCCTTGTCGCCGCCTCCGCAGCCGGTCAGCACCAGCAGCGCCACCGCTCCGACAGCCGCCAGCTTTCCGCGCGTCATCCTCATGTTCCCTCCAGCTCCCTTTCCAGCGACACGAACTCGCCAGCTCCTTCCACACGATTGAGCACAGCCCGTTCTCCGGTTAGCGTGCACATCCTGTCTACACAGGGGACACGCGGATGACCGATCTGTCGCGACGCACCGTACTGGGCACAGCCGGTGCCATCGGCCTCGGAACCTCCCTGGGAGTGGCTGTCCCGACCCACGCCGCTGAGAGCCCCGACGAGGGCCCTGCCTTCCATACGGATCCCGCACGCTCCGCGCTCAATCGGCTGCTGCCCCGCCACGCCGACCAGTTCCGGCTGCGCGCCCTGCCCACCGGCCCCGAGCGATTCCGCGTCACCGGCTCCCCGGGCCGTATCGAGGTCGCGGGCACCAGCCCCGCCGTACTGCTCACCGGCGTCCACTGGTACCTCAAGTACGTCTGCCACGCCCATATCTCGTGGTCGGGCAGCCACCTCGAAGACCTGCCGGGACGGCTGCCCGCCCCCCGCAAGCCCCTGGAGCGCTCCGCGACCGTCCCGCACCGGTTCGCGTACAACGACACGCACGACGGCTACACCGCCCCGTACGCCGACTGGGCCCGCTGGGAGCGCCTCCTCGACGTGCTCGCCCTGCACGGCTGCAACGAGGTCCTGGTGACCCCCGGTCAGGAGGCCGTCTACCACCGGCTCCTGATGGACTTCGGCTATACGGACACCGAGGCGCGCACCTGGCTGCCCGCCCCCTCTCACCAGCCGTGGTGGCTGCTGCAGAACATGAGCGAGTACGGCGGCCCGCTCTCCCCCGAGCTCATCGCAATCCGCACCGACCTCGGCAGACGCATCGCCGACCGGATGCGTGAGCTGTCCATGCATCCGGTCCTGCCCGGCTACTTCGGGACCGTCCCGGGCGGCTTCGTCGCCCGCAACCCCGGCGACGCCCGCGTCATCCCCCAGGGCAGCTGGAACGGCCTGCCCCGCCCCGACTGGCTCGACCCGCGCACCCAGAGCTTCGCCGACGTCGCCGCCGCCTACTACCGCCACCAGGGCGAGCTGTTCGGCGAGGTCCGCCACTTCAAGATGGACCTGCTGCACGAGGGCGGCACCGCCGGGGACGTTCCGGTGCCGGACGCCGCCCGTGCCGTGGAGACCTCCCTCCAGACCGCACGCCCCGGCGCGACCTGGGTCATCCTCGGCTGGCAGTCCAATCCGCGCCCGGCCCTCCTCGACGCGATCGACACCGACCGCGTCCTGATTGTCGACGGCCTCTCCGACCTGGACAGGGTCACCGACCGGGAGACCTCGTGGGGCGGGGCCCCGTACGCCTTCGGCACCATCCCGAACTTCGGCGGCCGTACGTACATCGGCGCGAACACCGACCGGTGGACCGACAGGTTCACCGCCTGGCGCGACAAGCCCGGCAGCGCCCTCGTCGGTACGGCGTACATGCCGGAGGCCGCCGAGCGCGACCCCGCCGCCTTGGAGCTGTTCAGCGAGCTCGCCTGGCGCGAGGAGCGCATCGACCGGGCCGCGTGGTTCGCGGGGTACGCCCAGGTCCGCTACGGCGGCGACGACCCCTCCGCGCGCGCCGCCTTCGCCACGCTCGCCGCCACCGCGTACAAGCTGACCAGCACCGACGGCCGCCCCTACGACTCGCTGTTCTGCCGTCGCCCCAGCCTGACGTCGTCCATCGCGACCGCCTTCGACCCCGCGGAGTTCGACCGCGCCTTCGCCGCGCTGCTGACCGTACGGCCTTCGCTGCGCGACAGCGACGCCTACCGCCACGATCTGACCGACCTGGCCCGCCAGGCGCTCGCCAACCGCTCACGCACCCTCCAGCTGCCGCTGCGCGCCGCCGCCCTCGACAAGGACGTGGACACCTTCCGCGCCGTGTCCGCGCTCTGGCTGAAGCTGATGCGGCTGAGCGACACCATGGCGGGCTGCCACCGCGCCTTCCTGCTGGGGCCCTGGCTGGAGGACGCCAAGCGGCTCGCGACCAGCCCTGCGGAGGCGGAAG
The DNA here is from genome assembly GCF_044548015.1 of Streptomyces sp. NPDC052236. Taxonomy (NCBI): domain Bacteria; kingdom Bacillati; phylum Actinomycetota; class Actinomycetes; order Kitasatosporales; family Streptomycetaceae; genus Streptomyces; species Streptomyces sp. NPDC052236. The sequence goes on from NZ_JBIUBL010000019.1 coordinate 48,725, forward strand.
GGCTGGAACGCACCGCCCGCGCGCTGATCACCACCTGGGCCGGCCGCCCGGCCGCCAATGAGCTGAGCAACTACGCCAACCGCGACTGGCACGGCCTGATCAACGACGTCCATGTCCCGCAGTGGGAGCAGTACCTCGACGAACAGGCCGCCTCGATGGCCGAGGGCCGCGCCCCCAGGACCTTCGACTGGTACCCGGCGGAGGAGGCGTGGACGCTGGACCGGCGCGCCTATCCCGTACGCCCGACGGGTGACGCGTACCGCACCGCGCGGCGGGTGTACGACACCCTGGCCACCGCCCCGTACCAGGGCTTCGTCACCGTCACCGCCGACCCGCCGTCCTTCACCCCCGGCTCCACCGGCACCGTCGCCGCCGTCTTCCGCAACGTCAACGGCCTGCGCGCCACCGGCCGCGTCGACCTCGACCTGGCCGGCCTGGCCGCCGAGGCGCAGGGCGCGACCTCCCTGGAAAGCGTGCCCGCAGGCGCGACGGGCACGGTCTCGTGGCGGGTCACGGCCCCCGCCGACCCCCTCACCGAGCCGCTGCGCGCCATGCCGTACACGCTGCGCACGCGGTACGGGCCAGGGGGCGAGGAGCCGGTCGCCGTCACGCAGAAGAGCGCGCTCTTCGTCGCCGCGCCGCTCGATCCCGAGTGGCGGACCTTCACCAGCAACGCGGCCGTCTTCGGGCAGCTCGGCGACCGCTTCGCGGTCAACGGCGCGGGCAACGACCTGTGGCGGGGCATCACACAGTTCGCCGCCGCCTACCGGGAGCGGGCGCTGGCGGAGGGCATGAGCGCCGTCCTGCGCGTGGACTCCCAGGACAACACCGGCAGCTGGGCGCGCACGGGCATCGTCGTACGCAACAGCCTGGCCACGCCCGGGGACCTGGGCTTCCTGAACCTGGCCGCGACACCGGGCCAGGGCATCGTCATGTCGTACGACACGAACGCCGACGGCACCCTCGACACCTTCCGGCGTATCACCGGCATCAAGGCCCCGGTGCTGCTGCGGCTCACCCGGAACGCCGGAGCGTCCTTCACGGGCGAGTGCTCCACGGACGGCGGCGCCACCTGGCGTACGGTCGCCACCGTCCCGGTACCGGGGACAGCGGCCCTCCAGGACGTGGGGCTCTTCATGAGCGCGGCGAACGGCGGCAGCGGGGCACGGGGCACGGTGCACTTCAGCGGGTGGTCGCTCACCACCGGACCGTCGACTACCGTCTAGTAGCAAAGAGCCCTATTCGGTAGATACCGGCAGCACGCCGGCTGCACGACGTCAGGGAGCCGCCCCGCCCATGTCCGCGATCCCCGCCATCACCGTCGCCAACCTCCGTGACCTCGGCTCCACGCCGCTGCCCTGCGGCGGCCGGGTACGCACCGGCCTCGTCTTCCGCTCCGGACAGCTCGACCGGCTCGACCCGACCGCCGACCCGGTCGTCGCCGCGCTGGGCATCCGTACGATCGTCGACCTGCGCACCCGGGCGGAGCGACTCGCCCGCCCGGACCACATCCCGGCCGGCGGGCAGCTCCTCCTCGCCGATGTGCTCGCCAACCAGATGCCAGGCAGCGCGCCGGACAGCGCACCGGGCAGCGCACCAGGGCCGCTGCCGGTCGCCGCGCGGATCAAGCAGGTGCTTGCCGATCCGGTCGTCGCCGAGCGGGAGCTGGGCGGCGGCCGGGCGCAGGCGCTGTTCACCGACGCCTACCGCGGCTTCGTCGCCACCGAGTCGGCGCGCGTCGCCTACCGGGCGTTCCTCACGGAACTCGCCGAGCCCGAGGCCGGCCCGCTGCTCTTCCACTCCACCGCGGGCAAGGACCGCGCCGGCTGGGCGGCGGCGATCGTCCTGACGCTCCTCGGCGCGACCCCCGAGACCGTCGAGGCGGAGTACCTCTCCGTCAACCCGGCGGTACGGCATGTGTTCGCACCGCTCATCGAGGGGTTCACGGCACAGGGCGGCGACCCCGAGACCGCCCTCGCGGTCGTCGGCGTGTTCCCGGAGTATCTGGCGGCGGCGCTGGACGAGGTGGACACGCGCTACGGCACGATGGAGAAGTACGTCTGCGAGGGGCTCGGAGTCCCGCCGACGGCGGTCGAGCGCATCCACGAGCGGCTGACCGACCCCGGGTAGCCGAGTCCCGGGCGGCGAAGTGGACCGGTGACCGTAAGACGATTCGCTCGTTCTGCTGAATGTGCGCCCACAGCCTGTTGTCACGCCTCCCGCGTCCGTTCCCACCCCCTCCCCCACCGTCGGCCGAGTCGAGATCGAGCAGGCCGAAGCGGCCCTCGTCGAGCACTACCCCCGGCTGGTCCGGATCGCGTATCTCGTGCTGCCCACGTCCCTCGGCCGCAACCGCCGCGCGCTGACCGCGCATGCCCTCGCCCAGCGCTCGCTGCCCCGTACCGGGAACACGCCCGCGAGAGACGACGCCTACGCGTATGTACGCGGACGGGTGCTGCGCCAGGCCCTGGACGCCTGTCTGCCGCTCAGGCGGCTCGCCCGGCCCCGGCGCGCCCAGTTCCCGCCGTTGCTGCCCCAGGTGTGGGGCCTGCGGGTCTTCCCGCGCTCCGGCGGCGCCGACGAACTCGCCCTGGACCAGCGGCTCTCCGCGCTCTCCGGTCCCGGCCGTGCGGCCTATGTGCTGCGCGTCCTGGAGGGGCTGCCCGACACCGGCGTACGCCGGGCCCTCACCGCCGCCGGGGTCGACGACCCGCAGGAGGCGCTGGCCGAGGCGGACCAGCTGGCCGGGGCCCTGGGCGAGGGCGCCGCCGCGCTGCTCGCGTCCCCCGAGTTCGACCCGTGCTCCCTCCAGGCGCGCCCCACCGACCTGATGCGCCGGCGCCAGCACGTCAAGGCGGCGCTGGTGGCCGTCGCCGCGCTCTCCGTGTGCGGTGCGCTGCTCGGGATGCCGGGCGACGGCTGGGGCCCGTACGGCGCCGCGGCGCCGCCGTACGCGCGTAACCCCGCGGCCGAAGCCGCCCTGAATCCCGCGCTGTTGAAGCGGGTCTCCGCCACGGCGTGGCAGCGCTCGTCCCGTACGGACTTCTCCGTCTGGCCCACGCGCGGCGCGCTCACCGACGACCGCGCCCTGCTGCGCCGCGCCCTCGCCGTCTGGGCCAGGCCCGGCAGCGCGGTCGAGGTGTCCACCACGCCGGGCACACCGCCGGGCCCGCCGATGGGCTCCCCGCAGCTGCTGTACGCGGGCGAGGTCGACCGGGCGCGCGTGGTGCTGCTGCACGACGGGCTGCGCGTGATCCGTTACGCCGAGCCGAGGAACGGCACCGGTGGCGTGGCCCTGGACTTCGCGCGTACGGACGGAGCCGACGCCGCCTCCTCGGGCGCGCTCATCGCCTCCCGTACCCACGCCAATGTCCGCTATCTGATGGCCCCTTGGGTGGAGAAGACGGCGGTACGGGACCTGCTCGACCCGGCCGGCGACCCGCGCCCGCTCCAGCGGGGCGCCGACGGTGTCACCGCCCCCCTGCCCAGCCCGGCGCGGGCGCGGGACTGCCGCAGCTGGGACGTGCTGGAGCTGCGCGACGACTCGGCCGGCCGGCTGCTGACCGACCTCGGCGAACTGACCCCTGTCCGGCTCACCTCGGGACCGCCGTCCGCCCCCAGGGACGTCGTCGGCACCGCGGCCCGCGCCTCCTGGGCGCGTACGGCGTGCCTGCTGGCGGGGGTGCGCGGGCACGGAGTGCGCTCGGTCAACTCGTGGCAGTACGCGAAGCAGCCGCTGCCCGAGTCGAACGGCACGGCGGCCTGGCTGTGCACGCGCGCGGAGACCTGGCGGGGCACGGGCAGCCGGGTCATGGCCCAGTTCCACGACCCGCACGCGGGGGCGGGCACGCCCGGAGCGATCGTGGCCCGGGCGGAGGACGGGCCGTCCTGCGGGGTGCGTGAGCCACGGGTGCTCGCGGGTGTCCTGTGGAAGTCGCGGGCGGGGCGGTGGTACGTACTGGCCGCGGGCAGCGAGCAGTTCGCGTCGCTGACCACCTCGGGCGGGGTGGACGGCAGCGCGAACGGCCGGCTGCTGGCGGTCCCGGCGACCCAGGGCTCGCGGGCGGAGCTGAACGGCCGCCTGGCGGACGGCCGCAGGGTGAGCGCGCTGCACTGACCGCCGCACTGACCCGTAATGGCGTGCGATCGGTAGTCTGTTCGTATGACGACCGGGGTACGCCGTCGATGGGGCGTCGAGGAGCGCAGGCAACAGCTCATCGGCGTGGCGCTGGAGCTGTTCAGCAACCGCTCCTCCCCCGACGACGTGTCGATCGACGAGATAGCCGCTGCCGCCGGTATCTCGCGCCCGCTCGTCTACCACTACTTCCCGGGCAAGCAGGGTCTGTACGAGGCGGCGCTGCGGCAAGCAGCCGGCGAGTTGGCCGAGCTGTTCCAGGAGAGGCATGAGGGCCCGCTCGGGGCGCGGCTGCTGCGCGTCCTGGGCCGGTTCTTCGACTTCGTGGACGCCCACGGGACCGGGTTCGCCGCGCCGGTCATCAACGAGGTGCGGCAGGCGGCGTACGAGCAGATACTCGCCCATCTGGAGGTCGGCGAACCGTCGGCGCGGCTGGAGTTGGTCGTACGGACGTGGATGACGCTCGCCGAGTCGACCGCGCTGAACCGGCCGGCGGGCCCGCGCGCCGAGCTGGAGCTACAGCTGGTGCACGACTTCGCGGCGCTGTCGGCGGTCAGCGCGATCCATGACGCGGAGCTGGCGGACCTCCTGGTCCGCGTCCTGAAGGACGAGCCGGCCGACGGCCCGTTCAGCGTTCTGGTCGGCCGGCTCGTGTCGCTGCTGCCCGCTCAGGTCCAGGTCCAGGTCCAGGTCTAGGGTCCAGCTCTAGCTCTCGGTCTCGCTCTTGCGGTAGGACGGCGCCAGGTCGCGCACCTCGGCGTAGACGGGGGGCATGACACCGTCGACCGGCTTGAGGTAACCGGCCAGCAGAGCGACGACCGACTCCGACAGCCTGGTCTTGAGCTCGGTGGTGCGGCCGGCCAGCAGGGCGATGTCGATGTAGACCGCGGCGTCGGTGGGCGCGCCACCGGCGACGACCATGGTGTCCGCCCGGCGGAAGCGGGTCTTGCAGGCGGTGAGCTTGGTGTCCACGGTCTCCGCGACCAGCGGGTGCAGGGCGAGCGCGAAGGCCCGGCGGTCGAAGGAGGACTCCAGGTTCTCGGAGTAGTCGACGGTGATGTGCGGCATCAGGCGCTCCAGCGTGGTGGTAGGGATGGTGAGCATGGTGAGGGTGATCCGGCTATTGTCCGCTCCCACCCTTACGCGGATCTCCCCGCCGTCGTCAATAATGCTCGGATGAAGATCATCTCTCGGCCCGCCACCGACCTCGATGTGAAGACCCTGGTCGCGCTCTTCGACGGAGCCGCACGCTGGATGCGGGACAGCGGTATTGCCCAGTGGACCCCCGGCGACAGGGACTCGGACGACTTCCGCCGGTGCATCAAGGAGGGCGAGATCTGGATCGCGGAAACCTCGGACGGCGACGCCATCGGCGCCTACGAACTGTGGTGGGGGGACGAGGACGCCTGGGGCATCCAGCCGCCGGTGGCCGGATATGTGCACCGCCTCATGATCGACCGGGAGACGGCCCCCGTCGGGTTCGGCCGCCTGCTCCTCGCGCACGCCGAGCACCGGATCGCCGAGACGGGCCGGGAGTTCGTGCGACTGGACTGCATCGACACGAACCCCCGGCTGCGCACGTACTACGAGGACGCCGGCTACCGCATCGCCGGTGAGCAGCCGGGGAAGGTGGCGAAGGACGGCAGCCGGTACGCCGTGATCCTGCTGGAGAAGCCGCTCCGCAGGCCGGCCCTGCGGTCGGTCAGTTGAGGCTGAAGACGGCGACAGTCCGCGCGGGCACCGCGAAGCTGCCCGAACTCCCTTCGTACGAGGCCGTCTTGGTGACTGCGTCCGCGCCCGCCGCCTGAACGGGGTGGAGCGCGTACGCCTGTCCTGCCAGCGCCGCGACCCGCTGGGTCTGGCGCTGCGGGGTGGCGTTGAAGACCACGACCAGGTCGCCGGCGCGCATGGTGATCACGCCCGGGGTCTCTTCCGTGCCGGAGAGCGGGAAGGAGACCCCGGACTGCACCTCCCCGGCGGTGGCCAGGCTGAACGCCTTCTCGCCGGTACGGATCCTCAGCAGGTCCCGGTAGGCCGCCGACGCCCCGTCGATCTGCGGGCAGCCGACGCTCAGCGCGGGCGCGGTCAGCAGCGGCTTGCCATAGGTCCACTTGGACTTGTTGTCGGCCTGCGGCGGCAGTCCCCGGCCGAAGCCGTTCCCGTCCCGGCAATCCCACTGGATCGCGTTGAACCAGTCGCCGCTGTCGTACGAATTGCGGTCCAGCGACTTGGAACGGAGCAGGTCCGTGCCCGCCTGGGAGAGCGCGGGCCCCTGTGAGAGCGCCGCCGTCGCCATCGCGAGCACCTGCATCCGCGCCCGGTCGCCCGGTGATGTGGAGCTCGGCAGCTTGAAGGCGAGCGCGTCGTACAGCGACTCGTTGTCGTGTGCGTCCGCGTAGGCGAGGGCGTCGCCGGGGACGGCCGCGTATCCGGCCGGGGCGCCGTTGTAGTCGACCTCGGAGCCCTTGACCGTACGGCCCGAGGTGTCGGTGAAGGAGTAGCCGGCGAGGTTGCCGGTAAGACCGACCTTGATCAGGTCCTGGTAGTGGAGCAGCCGGGCCTTCTGTTCGGCTTCGGTGCCGTTCGCCGGGGAGGAGTTGGGCGCGGTGTAGAGGCCGGAGGCGAAGCCCTGCACGCCCGGGTCCTCGTCGAAGGGGCCGCCGCCGCGTACCGCGTCGCGGGCCCGGTCGGAGAAGGTCGCGACGCCGGTCCCGGCCATGTTCTTCTGGGTGGCCTGGACGAAGCGGGCGTCGTCGGCGATCTCGCCGAAGTTCCAGCCCTCCCCGTAGAGGATGATCTTCTTCCCGTCCACGCCGTCCCGGGCGGGCGTCAGCTCGTCCAGGGCCGCGCGCACCGCGAGGACATTGGCCTTGGGGTGGTGGCCCATGAGGTCGAAGCGGAAGCCGTCGACCTTGTACTCCTTCGCCCAGGTGACGATCGAGTCCACGACGAGCTTGCCCATCATGGCGTTCTCGGGCGCGGTGTTCGCGCAGCAGGTGGAGGTGGCCACGGTGCCGTCGGCCAGCAGCCGCTGGTAGTAGCCGGGCACGATCTTGTCGAGGACGGACTTGTCGGCCTGTCCGCTCGCCACGGTGTGGTTGTAGACGACGTCCATGACGGTGCGCAGACCGGCGGCGTTGAGCGACTGGACCATCTGCCGGAACTCGACCGTGCGGCGGGTGCCCTCGGGGTCCGATGCGTACGAGCCCTCGGGGACGGTGTAGTGCAGCGGGTCGTAGCCCCAGTTGTACGCGTCCTTCGCGGCGGCCTGGGCGACGCAGGCCTGCTGCTCGTCGGAGTCGGGCGCGTACACCTTCAGGTCGCACGCCGGTGCGGCCTGGTCGGACTTCTTCTCGGGGATGGTGCCGATGTCGAAGGCGGGCAGCAGGTGGACGTAGGAGGTGCCGGAAGCGGCGAGCGCGCGCAGGTGTCGCATGCCCCGCGAGTCCCGGTCGGTGAAGGCGAGGTACTCGCCAGGGTGTGTGGAAGTGCTGTCCGCGACGGAGAAGTCACGGATGTGCAGCTCCTGGATCTGCGCGTCGCGCAGAGGGGTTGCGGCCGGTTTCCTGAGGCCCGCCCAGCCCGCGGGTGCGAGAGCCGGGTCGGTGAGGTCGACGGCGAGGCTGCGGGCGGAGTCGGTGGTCAGGGCGGTGGAGTAGGGGTCGGTGACCTTGTTGGTGACGACCTTCTGGACGCTGGGGGCCCATACCTTCACCGCGTAGCGGTACGACTTGCCCTGCCAGCTCCTGGGTCCGGTGGCCGACCACACGCCGGTCGTCTCGTCCCGCCGCATCGCGACGGTCTTGCCGTCCAGATCCAGGGAGACGGACTGCGCGGTGGGCGCCCACAGGGAGAGCGTGACCCTGCCCCCGTCGAAGACGGGTCCGAGGGCGGCCCGCGTTGCTTTGCCCGCGTACAGCTCGTCCAGCACTCCGGCCGTCTGGACGCCGGTGGCGGCGAGCAGCGCGCCGTTGGCCGCGCGCTGGGTGGCGACGAGCTGACCGCGCAGCGACTCCCGTACGCGGTCGCGGTCGCGGGGGTCGACGGTGAACGCCGGATAGTCGGCGAGGTGCGGGTACTTGGCCTTCTGCGCGTCGGTCAAAGCGGCGGGCGAAAGGCGCAGCCAGCGCCCCTCGTCCGAGAGCGCTCCGTCGACGACGGAGATGCCGCCGTCGCGTGCGTACACCAGCTGCTGGCTGGTCGCGTCGGTGGTCTTCACCTTCCAGACGACGGTGTCCCGGCCGATCCACTGGGCCTCGGCCTTCGCCAGGTCGAGCGAGGGCGTGCCGCCGGTCTGCGGCAGCAGATACTTCGGCTGCCCGGCCAGCAGCCAGACGTCGTGTCCGTACGTCGCGAGGTCCAGGGACTGGTCGGACGGCAGGTCCTTCTGGTCGCCCTTGTGCAGGATGTAGCTGAGCGAGGTGGCCCCGGCGGTGAGCGGCACCTCGAAGGTCACGCCGTACGCGTCCTTCTTCACCGGCGTCAGCGGCTTGGACCAGTCGGTGGGCGACGCGGCTCCGGCCCAGGTGTGCAGGCCCCAGCCGTCGTAGTCGCCGTCCGGGCGGTGGTAGTGCAGCACGGCCTTGGTCTTGTCCTGCGGCGGATAGGCGCCCTCGGGGGCGGTGTCCGACTGGCCTTCCTTGCCCTGCGCGATCCAGACCTGGCCGGTGCGGGCCAGGGACACGGTGCGCTGCGGGCCGTCGGCGGTGCCGTTGTTCTCAACGGTGTACGGGAGGGTCGCGGCGTTCTCGGCGAGCTTGACCCAGGCGAAGGCCCCGTACGCGTCACGCCCGGTGAAGGGTGTGGTGCCGGTGTCCGTCTTCAGCTGCCAGCCGTCGTAGTCGCCGGCGGGCCGCTGGTAGTGGACGACGGCGTAGTCGCGCTCGACGGCTACCGGCTTCTCGGGCGGCGGGGTCCGGCCCGCGGTGGTGGCGGCGAGGGCGCTCGCGGTACGGCCCGCGCTGTCGGCCACAACGGCCTTGTAGCGCAGCGGGGTTCCGGCAGCCGTCTTGGCGTCGATGTGCTGGGTGACCTTGTACGGGGCGTGGTCGGCGGAGCCGAGGGTGCGCCAGCTGCCGTTGCCGACCTGCGCGGCGAAGACCACGCGGTTCAGCCCACCCCCTTCGACGTCGGCGGTGATCTCGACGGTGCCGGTGGAGCCCGCGGCCGGGGCCTTGAGCGTGATCGACGGCTTCGCGGCGGGCTTGCCCAGCGGCTCGGCGGCGCGCAGCACGAGCGAGGACAGCGCGGGCACGGTGACGGTGATCTTCCCGTCGGTGGCGCGCACCGCGCCCGTACCGCCGTAGATCGTACGGAAGTCCATGGCGTCGACCGGCAGGGTCACCGTCTTCGCGCTGTCGGCGTTGTTGGCGGCGACAACGTACTCGGTGCGCGTCTTCGCGTCCGTACGGGAGAAGGCGTACACGGAGTCGGCGGCGTACCGCTGCCGCTGGATGCCGTCGCGCAGCGCCGGGTGGTCCTTGGTGAGTTTCGACAGCGCGGCGATCGACCGGTAGGTGGGGTGGGAGGTGTCGTACGCGTCGGAGGTGTGCGTACGGTCGGTGCCGAGCTGGTCGTCGTCCAGGTAGTCGGCGGTCCGGGAGGCGAAGAGGGTCTGGCGGGCGTCCTTGTCGCCGCCCGCGCCGGTGTAGCCCTGCTCGTCGCCGTAGTAGATCACCGGGTTTCCGCGGCCGAGGAACATCAGCTCGTTCGCCAGCCTGGCGCGCGCGAGCAGTTCCGCGTCGCCGGCCGTGGGGTTGTCCTGCTTGAGGAAGGTGCCGATGCGGCCCATGTCGTGGTTGCCGAGGAAGGTCACCTGCTCATAGGCGTTGGCCTTGTCGGTGGTGTAGCGGTAGTCGTCGGCGAAGACGGCGGCGAGCCGGTCCGCGGGCGCGCCCTGTGAGGCGTAGGAGCGGGCGGCGTCCTGGAAGGGGAAGTCGAGGGTCGCGTCGAGCCGTCCGCGGGTGACGTAGGGCGAGGTGATCGCCGTGTCGGCGGAGAAGACCTCGCCGAACATGAAGAAGTCGTCCCGGCCGCGCTTGGCCGCGTACGCGTCCAGGGCCGTCGCCCACTGGGTCCAGAAGTCCAGGTCGACGTGTTTGACGGTGTCGATGCGGAAGCCGTCGATGTCGAAGTCGCGGACCCACTTCTCGTAGATCTTCTCCATGCCGGAGACGACCTCGGGACGCTCGGTCCACAGATCGTCCAGGCCGGAGAAGTCGCCGTACTCGGAGCTCTCACCGGCGAAGGTGGAGTCACCGCGGTTGTGGTACATCGCCGGGTCATTGAGCCAGGCGGGCACCTTCTGGCCAGTCGTTCGCGGGCTGTACGGGAAGGAGTCGGCGTCCACGTCCGCGGCGACGGAGGGGCGGTCGTCGAAGGGACGGCCGCTCTTGTCCAGGTAGGGGTAGGCGCCCTTGGGGCGGTAGCCGTACTTCTTCTCGGCGTAGTCGACGGTGTCGGCGGTGTGGTTGGTGATGACGTCGAAGAAGACCTTCATTCCCTTGCGGTGGGAAGCGTCGATCAGCTTCGTCAGGTCGGCGTTGGTGCCGAAGTGCGGGTCGACCTGGGTGAAGTCGGTGATCCAGTAGCCGTGGTATCCGGCGGACGCGTCCTTTCCTGTCCCCTGGACGGGCCGGTTCTTGAAGATCGGCGCGAGCCAGATGGCGGTGGTGCCGAGGCCCTTGATGTAGTCGAGCTTCTGGGTGAGGCCCTTGAGGTCTCCGCCCTGGTAGAAGCCCTTGTCGGCGGGGTCGTAGCCGGTTTCCAGGCGGGAGCCGGTGAGCCCGCCGCGGTCGTTGGAGGTGTCGCCGTTGGCGAACCGGTCGGGGAGTACGAAGTAGAACTGCTCGCGGGTGAGGTCGTGGCGGGCGGGTGCGGCGGCGAGCGATCTGTCTGAGGGCGGGGCGGGAGCCTGGGCCTGGGCCTGGGCGGCTGCGGGCACGGCCGGCAGGAGCGCCGCGCACAGCGCTGCGACGGCGATCGTCGCGGTTCTCGGGCGTATCACGCTTCTCCTTGAGAAGGGGGCCGCCCGGCAACGCTCGCCGGGCGGCCGTACAAAGGATCCGAACTTCAGCCGCAGCTGCGGGCGTTCACATGCAGCGCCACCGCCGTATTGGCGCCCAGCGTGGCCGTGAACTGCCCCGACCCGTTCACCGTGACGCCGGTGCCGCTCTGCACATCGCAGTAGCCCCCGGCCGGCAGCGAGGTCTGGAAGGTCCGCGTCAGCGACCAGCCCTCGTGGTTGATCGCCACATACGCCTTGGAACCGCGCCCGAAGGCGATCTGGTCGTACCCGTTGTCCCACCAGTTGACGACGCCTTGGCCGCGCGCCGTGTTGCGGAAGGCCACCATTGAGGAGATCTCGCGCCACGCGTGCTGGCACTTCCAGCCGTCGCTGTAACAGGCATTGACCGTCCCGCCGAGCGGCGGACCCGCGTCGTGGTCCGTGAACTCGTACCCGGAGTGGACGTCCGGCGCGCCGTAGGGCCACGCCAGCATGAAGACGTTGGCGAGCGTGTAGTTCGCGCCGTCCTTGTAGCTGAGGGTGTCGCCGCCGCGCTCCGTGTCGTGGTTGTCCACGAAGACCGCCGACTTGCCGGACTCCATGTACGCCCACCCCTCGCCGTAGTTCTTCAGGTACGCGAGGTTCTCGCTGTTGAAGACGCGCTTGAGGTCACGGGCGTACCGGAACTCCTGCACGTCGCCGGAGCCGAGATACTCGCTCGGCGAGACCGCCTCGCCCGCGCCGTGTATCGCTTCCTGCTTCCAGTACGCGTTCGGGTTGGTGAGCCGGGACTTGATGTTGGCGAGGTCGGCCGCGGGCATGTGCTTGGCGGCGTCGACGCGGAAGCCGTCGACGCCGAGCGACAGCAGGTCGTTGAGGTACGCGGCGATCCGGCCGCGTACGTAGTCCTCGCCGGTGTCCAGGTCGGCGAGGCCGACCAGCTCGCAGTTCTGTACGTTGCCCCGGTCGCCGTAGTTGCTGATGGACGAGCGGCAGTCGTCCATGTCCGCGCCGGAGTAGATGCCGGGGTAGTTGTACTTCTGGTACGCCGAGCCGCCGGTGCCGGTGCCCGACCCGGCGGCCATGTGGTTGATGACGCTGTCGGCGACGACCTTCACGCCCGCCGCGTGGCAGGTGTTCACCATGTGCGTGAACGCGGCGCGGTCGCCGAGACGGCCGGCGATCTTGTAGCTGACGGGCTGGTACGAGGTCCACCACTGGCCGCCCTGGATGTGTTCCTGGGGCGGTGAGACCTGGACGTATCCGTAGCCTGCCGGTCCAAGCTGATCGGTGCACGCCTTGGCGACCGAGGCGAAGCGCCACTCGAAGAGGACGGCGGTGACGTCCTTGTCGCCGGGCGGCGCGGCGGCGGCGATTCCTGTTGGGGGGAGCACGGCGACCGCCATACCCGCCACAAGGGCGAGCGCGGCGGCCAGAGGTCTGCTGGCCATGTTTTCTCCTGCGAATGCGGGTGACAGAGCAGCCTCGTGAGACAACGCGCCGTGCCTGAAGGCTTTTGCAGCAACGTTCTTGACGGTTCTTGCAGAAACCGTCATGCGTCCTGCGCCCAGACCGTAGAAGCAGTGCAGCCGCCGGTCAACCCCCAAGACACAAGCAGGTCACAACCTGGAAACCTTGCCGCTTTCTTTCCTGCAAGGTCTTTCGCAAGGCCTTGCAAGACTGTTAGCTTCACGCCGCAGCAGCCCGGCCCGAGGGACAGGCAGGGCCTGACCTCAATGAGGAGATCAAGATGCGCAAGGGCATATCGGTCGCCGCGATCGTCGGCGTACTGGCTCTTACCGCCAGCGCTTGCGGAGACAGCGACAGCGGCGGCGGCGACAGCAGCGGCAAGAAGGCAGCGGCGGACCCGCAGAGCGTCGCCGGGTCCATCACCTGGTGGGACACCTCCAACGAGGCCGAGGGCCCGACGTACGACAAGCTGGTCAAGGCCTTCGAGGACGAGTACCCGAAGATCAAGGTGACCCGTACGTCGGTCTCGTTCGACCAGGCGGAGCAGAAGTTCAAGACGGCGGCCCAGTCGGGCAACGGCGCGCCCGACATCATCCGTACCGACGTCGGCTGGTCGGCCGGGTTCGCCAACCTCGGCTACCTCCAGCCGCTGGACAACACCCCGGCCCTGGACAACACCGCGGACTTCCTCCCCGGCCCGCTCTCCACCGCCAAGTGGAACAACGAGACGGTCGGCGTCCCGCAGGTCACCGACACCCTGGGTCTCCTCTACAACAAGGAGATCTTCAAGAAGGCGGGCATCGCCAAGCCGCCGGCCACGTGGGAAGAGTTCATCGCCACCGCCAAGACGATCAAGGAGAAGACGGGGATCGCGGGCACGCAGCTCAACCCCGAGGGCTACTTCTCCCTGCCGTTCCTCTACGGCGAGGGCGCGGACATGCTCGACGTCGCCGGCAAGAAAATCACCGTCAACTCGCCCGAGGCCGTCAAGGGCATGGAGACGGCGCTCCAGCTCGTCGGCTCGGGCGTGGCGCTCAAGCCCGCCACCACCGACGGTTATGTCGCGGCCCAGACGTCCTTCAAGGACGGCAAGGTCGCCATGGTGATCAACGGCCCGTGGTCGGTCTCCGACGACTACAGCGGCAAGTCCTTCAAGGACAAGGCCAACCTGGGTATCGCCAAGGTCCCGGCCGGCGCGAGCGGCACGGCAGCCGCCCCCATCGGCGGTCACAACTACTCCATCTACCGCGGCTCCAAGAACAAGGACGCCTCGTACCTCTTCGTGAAGTTCATGGCCTCGGCGAAGAGCCAGGAGCTGACGGCCAAGGAGATCAACACCCTGCCGACCCGGAAGTCCGCCTACACCGCCGAGGTCACCGCCGACCCCGCGAAGAAGGCTTTCCAGGACGCGCTGACCGTCGCCAAGTCCCGCCCGGTGATCCCCGGCGTCGGTGACCTCTTCGTCGCGTACGACCAGCACTACGTGAAGATCCTGCGCGGGGATGTCGCGCCGAAGGCCGGTCTGGACGCCCTGGCCAAGGAGTGGAACACCAAGCTCCTCAAGGACTACAAGATCGGCTGACGAGCCCCAGGGCGTGTTCTGGACGCCCCTTGTCTCCGGCTCGGCCGGCCGGGGGAGCTGCCCCGCTCAGCGTGGGGCAGACCCCACGCGCCCGGCCGGCCGAGCCGGTCCATCCCGTCACGTCATCCCTTCACGTGATGCCTTCACCACCGCGCCGTACGGAGAGAGATGAGCACCCTGATCCTCAGGACCAGAAGGTCCTTCACCACCCACTGGTACGCCTGGGCCATGGTCCTGCCCGTGGTCGTGGTCCTCGCCGTGCTCGTCGGCTATCCGCTCGGCCGCGGCGTCTACCTCTCCTTCACCGACGCCAACGAGGCCAACATCGGCCGCACCATCGGTGATTTCGAGGTCCCGTCGACGTACAAGTTCGTCGGTCTCGACAACTACTGGAACATCCTCTCCGGCAAGGAGGGGTCGTTCTACCCGCGGCTGGGCTGGACGGTCATCTGGACCGCGAGCTGCGTCTTCCTGCACTACACGATCGGTCTCGCGCTCGCGATGCTGCTCAACCGGCAGGTGCGCGGCCGGTCCCTCTACCGTGTGCTGCTGATCCTGCCCTGGGCGGTCCCGGCCTTCGTCGCCGCGTTCGCCTGGAAGCTGATGTACAACACCGACAACGGCGTGTTCAACGCGCTGCTGTCCAAGGTCGGTATCGGCGCCGTCGACTGGCTGGGCGATCCGACGATCCAGAAGCTGTCGGTCATCGCGGTCAACACCTGGCTCGGTGTGCCGTTCATGATGGTGGCGATACTCGGCGGGCTCCAGTCCATCCCGCGCGAGCTGCACGAGGCGGCCGAGATGGACGGCGCCTCGCACTGGCAGCGGTTCTGGAATGTGACGATGCCCGGCCTGAAGCCGGTCAGCTCCACCATCGTCCTGCTGGGCACCATCTGGACCTTCAACATGTTCCCGATCATCTATCTCGTGATCGGGCAGGCCGGCGGCACCGAGAGCGAGATCCTGGTGACGTACGCCTACCGCCTCGCCTTCCAGGGCGTACGGGACTACGCGGGCTCCGCCTCGTACGGCATCGTGATCCTCTCGCTGCTCCTGGTCTTCTCCGTCTTCTACCGCCGGATGCTCAGCAGCCAGGAGGTATCCAAGTGAGCACCACCGTCAAGGAAGCAGCGCCGACGGCCCGGACCTCCGTACGCACCGCGACGGTACGCCCGCGCGGCGAGCGCTCCAGAGGCGCGTCCATCGCCCTGCACACCGCCCTGATCGTCGCCTCCGTCATCGCGATGTTCCCGATCGTCTTCATCGTGCTGGTCTCCATCCGCGGTGAGAACGGCTGGACGCATCCGATGGAGATGAGCGGCTTCACGCTCACCAACTACACGCATGTGCTGGGTGACACGGAGTTCGGGACCTGGTTCCTGAATTCCGTGGTGGTGGCGGGCGGCACCGTACTGGTGGGCGTGCTGATCTCGGCCAGCGCGGGCTACGCGGTCTCGCGGATGCGTTTCCCGGGGCACCGCTCGCTGATGTGGTCGTTCCTGATCTCGCAGATGTTCCCGGTGGCGGTGCTGATCGTGCCGCTCTACAACATCATGGGGACGCTGGGTCTGCTCGACTCCTACGGCGGCCTGATCCTCACGTACTGCTCGTTCTCCGTGCCGTTCTGCGCCTGGATGCTCAAGGGCTACTTCGACACGATTCCCGCCGAGATCGACGAATCGGGGCGGATCGACGGCCTCTCGCCGTTCGGCACGTTCTGGCGGCTGATCGTGCCGCTGGCCCGGCCGGGTCTGGCGGTGACCGCGTTCTACACCTTCCTCACCGCCTGGGGCGAGGTCGCCTTCGCCTCGCAGTTCATGAGCAGCGAGGGGAAGTACACCCTGTCGGTGGGCCTGCAGACCTTCGTCGGTCCGCACCGCGCCGAGTGGGGCCTGATGACGGCGTCGTCGGTGCTGATCCTGCTGCCCGCGGGAATCCTGTTCTTCTTCGCGCAGAAGCACCTGGTGGCGGGGCTGACGGCGGGCGGCACAAAGGGATGAGTGGCCATCGGCTCGTATCCCCTCCGCACACTGCGCGTTGAGCCAATATCTATGCAATTAACGATCTACAAGGGAACGTACATGACCCAGGAGCTCGCTCCCACCCTCAGTGACCAGCCCGCCGCGCAGTCCGCGCACTCCGCGGGCTGGTGGCGGGACGCCGTCATCTACCAGGTGTACGTGCGCTCCTTCGCCGACAGCGACGGGGACGGCATCGGCGATCTGCGGGGCGCCCGCGAGCGGCTGCCCTACCTCGCGGACCTGGGTGTGGACGCCGTCTGGCTCACCCCCTTCTACGCCTCCCCGCAGGCCGACGGCGGCTACGACGTCGCCGACTACCGTGCCGTGGACCCGCTCTTCGGCGACCTCTCGGACGCCGACGACCTCGTACGCGAGGCGCACCGCCTCGGGCTGCGGATCATCGTCGACATCGTCCCCAACCACACCTCCGACCAGCATGTCTGGTTCCAGGCGGCGCTGGCCGGGGGCCCCGGCGTGCCCGAGCGGGAGCTGTACCACTTCCGTCCCGGCAAGGGAGTGGACGGCGAGCTGCCGCCCAACGACTGGGAGTCCGTCTTCGGCGGCCCGGCGTGGACCCGTACCGCCGACGGCGACTGGTATCTGCACCTCTTCGCCCCCGCGCAGCCGGACCTCAACTGGGAAAACCCGGCCGTGCGCGAGGAGTTCGAGTCGGTCCTGCGTTTCTGGCTGGACCTGGGCGTCGACGGTTTCCGCATCGACGTCGCCCACGGCATGATCAAGGCCGCCGGGCTGCCGGACCTCGGCGTACGCGAGCAGGCGAAGCTCATCGGCGCGCAGGTGCTGCCGTTCTTCGACCAGGACGGCGTCCACGAGATCCACCGCTCCTGGCGGCGGCTGCTGGACAGCTACGAGGGCGAGCGCATCGGCGTCGCCGAGGCGTGGGCGCCCTCCGCGGAGCGGCTCGCGCTGTACGTACGCCCCGACGAGCTGCACCAGGCGTTCAATTTCCAGTTCCTGACCTGCGCCTGGGGCGCGGAGGCGATGCGCAAGGTGATCGACGAGTCGCTGACGGCGACGGCGTCGGTGGGCGCCCCGACCACGTGGGTGCTCTCCAACCACGACGTCGTACGCCACACCACCCGATACGGCGGCAAGGACACAGGCCTCCGCCGCGCCCGGGCAGCGGCGCTGCTGACGCTGGCGCTGCCCGGGTCGACGTACGTCTACCAGGGCGAGGAGCTGGGCCTGCCGGAGGTCGAGGACCTGCCGGACGCGGTACGCCAGGACCCGGCGTTCTTCCGCGGCGACGGCCAGGACGGCATGCGCGACGGCTGCCGGGTGCCGCTGCCGTGGTCCGGCACGACCGCTCCGTACGGCTTCGGCACGGGCGGCTCCTGGCTGCCGCAGCCCGACTCCTGGAAGGACCTCTCGGCCCAGGCGCAGACCGGCGATCCGCGCTCCACCCTGGAGCTGTACCGGTCGGCGCTCGCGCTGCGGCGGGAACTGCCGGGCCTGGGCGACGGCGGGATGGAGTGGCTGGACGGGCCCGAGGGCGTGCTGGTCTTCGCCCGGCCGGGCCTGGTGTGCACCCTCAATACCCTGGCCGCCGAGGTCGAGCTGCCCGTCCCGGGGCGGCCGGTGCTCGCGACGGCGGCCCTGGAGTTCACCGGCAGGGCGGTCCGTATCCCCAGGGAAACCTGCGTCTGGTGGGCAGTCTGAGATGCGCCCGGTACAGTCCAATGCTGTGAGCGCACCCGCACGACTGGCAGATATCGCAGCGCAGGCGGGGGTCAGCGAAGCGACGGTGAGCCGGGTCCTCAACGGAAAGCCCGGCGTCGCCGCGACCACCCGCCAGTCCGTACTGGCCGCGCTCGACGTCCTGGGATACGAGCGCCCGGTGCGGCTGCGCCAGCGCAGCGCGGGCCTGGTCGGGCTGATCACGCCGGAGCTGGAGAACCCCATATTCCCCGCCCTGGCGCAGGTCATCGGCCAGGCGCTGACGCGCCAGGGCTATACCCCGGTGCTGGCGACGCAGACCCCGGGCGGGTCCACGGAGGACGAGCTGACCGAGATGCTGGTGGACCGGGGGGTCGCGGGCATCATCTACGTCTCCGGGCTGCACGCCGACACCACGGCCGACATGCAGCGCTACGAGCAGCTGCGGGCGCAGGGCGTGCCCTTCGTACTGGTCGACGGGTTCTCGCCGAAGGTGCAGGCGCCGTTCATCTCCCCCGACGACCGGGCGGCGATGAGGCTGGCGGTGACGCATCTGGCGTCGCTGGGCCACACACGGATCGGCCTGGCGCTGGGCCCGAAGCGTTTCGTCCCCGTACTGCGGAAGATCGAGGGCTTCGTGCGGGCGGTCCAGGACCAGCTGGGCCTGGACCCGCGGGAGATCGAGACCGAGCTGATCCAGCACTCGCTGTACACGCTGGAGGGCGGCCAGGCGGCGGCGTCCGCGCTGATAGCCACCGGCTGTACGGCGGTGGTGTGCGCGAGCGACATGATGGCGCTGGGCGCGATACGGGCGGCGCGGCAGCGGGGCCTGGAGGTGCCGGACGACGTGTCGGTGGTCGGGTTCGACGACTCACCGCTGATCGCGTTCACGGATCCGCCGCTGACGACGGTACGCAAGCCGGTCCCGGCCATGGGCCAGGCGGCGGTGCGTACGCTGCTGGAGGAGATCGGGGGAACCCCGGCGCCGCACAGTGAATTCATCTTCATGCCGGAACTGGTGGTTCGCGGTTCAACGGCATCGGCGCCCGGACCGGGGCCTGTAGGGGGAAGCCGTCGTCCGTAGGGCGTAGCGGGTGTGTCCCAGAACCCACCCGGGGGAGGATCGGCGGGGTGGCATGTATCTGGCAGACTCTCGTCCCATGGGCGAAGCGACCGTGAAGACTATGGAAGGCCGGACGGCCACCCCCGCACCCACGGTTGCAGAGACTGCCGCGGCTGATTCGCGGGCGCGGTTTCGTACGCTCCGGAGCCCGCGCCGCCCGCGGATCTGGTTCGAAGTTCTCCTCATCGGGGTCAGTTACTGGATCTACTCACTGATCCGCAATGCGGTGCCGGAGCAGAAGACGCAGGCGCTGCGCAATGCGGACTGGATCTGGGACGTCGAGAAGTCGCTGGGCATAGCCGTGGAGCAGTCGATCAACCACGCCGTGAACTCGACGACATGGCTGATCGTTTCGATGAACTACTACTACGCGACCCTGCACTTCATTGTGACGATCGGGGTGCTGGTGTGGCTCTACCGCTGGCACCCGGGCCGTTACGCGGCGGCGCGGCTGGTGGTTTTCGCCACGACGGGTGTGGCGCTGGTCGGCTACTACCTGTATCCGCTCGCACCGCCCCGGCTGATGAACGGCCAGAACTTCATCGACACGGTGCTGGTCCACCAGACGTGGGGCTCGATGGCGTCGGGCGACCTGAAGAACATGTCGAACCAGTACGCGGCGATGCCGTCGATGCATATCGGCTGGTCGGTGTGGTGCGGCATGATCATCTTCGCGGTGGCGAGGGCGCCGTGGGCGAAGATCCTGGGCGTGCTGTACCCCACGGCAACCCTGGTGGTGATCGTGGCCACGGCCAACCACTTCTGGCTGGACGCGGTGGGCGGCCTGATGTGCCTGGCGTTCGGCTTCGCGGCGTCGTTCGCCTGGTACGGCGCACTCCCCCACCGCCTCCCGCGCATGGTGCCCCTGCGCCCTGCACTGACCCCGCTACTGCGGGCTCGGGCGAGGGGCCTGTTCTCCCCACAGACCCGCCCGTAGGACTCGCGATACCGCGCACCGGGCCCACCCACGAACGCCAGGCCGACGCGACCGGGGGCACGGCCCCACCCAACCCGACTGGTCACGCGTCGCCGCGAAGCCGGCGCAACCGGGGGCGCGGGGGCGTCAGCCCCCGCCGCGCCCCCTCCCCCGAGGCCCAGCTGCCGAGCCGGTGACCCGGACACCTCGGGCGGCACCCGCACCGGCGCATCTGGCGAACCGGACAGCGGGCCGCCCAGGCCGACAGCCCCCGCGCCGCGAAGCCGGCGCCACCGGACAGCGGGCCCGCCCCGCACGCCCGCGCCGCGAAGCCGGCGCAACCGGGGGCGCGGGGGCGTCAGCCCCGCTACATCTCACCCCCGGGGTCCGGGGCGCAGCCCCGGTTTCGGGTTGGGGCGGGGTGGGGGAAAAACACCCCTACGCCCCGTAAAACCGCTCCTCCACCACCGCCCGCGCCCGCCTCGTCGTCCTCCGGTAGTCCTCCAGCATGTCCCCCACATGCCCCGTCCCGTACCCCAAATACCGCCCCACCGCCGCCAGCTCCCGCCCCCCCGAAGGAAACGTGTCCCCCGCCCGCCCCCTCACCAGCATCACCCCGTTCCGCACCCGCGTCGCCAGCACCCACGCCTCGTCCAGCGTCTGCGCCTCCTCCCCCGAAATCAGGCCCGCCGCCCGCGCCGCCGCCAGTGCCTCCCTCGTACGCGGAGTACGAAGCCCCGGCTCCGCCCACCCGTGCTGCATCTGGAGCAGCTGAACCGTCCACTCCACATCGCTCAGCCCACCCCGCCCCAGCTTCATATGCAGCGTCGGATCCGCCCCCCGCGGCATCCTCTCCGTCTCCATCCGCGCCTTCAGCCGCCGGATCTCCCGCACCGCGTCCTCGCCCAGCCCACCCTCCGGATACCGCAGCGGATCGATCAGCTCCACAAACCGCGCCCCCAGCTCCGCGTCCCCCGCCACCGGCCGCGCCCGCAACAGCGCCTGGCTCTCCCACGCCACCGACCACCGCCGGTAATACGCCTCGTACGACGGGAGCGTACGAACCATGGGCCCGCTCTTCCCCTCCGGCCGCAGATCCGCGTCGATCAGCAGCGGCGGATCCGCCGCCGGCAGCCGCAGCAGCCTGCTCATCTCCGTGACGACCCGGTTCGCCGCCCGCGCCGCCTCCTCCGGCTCCACGCCCTCCCGCGGTTCATGCACGAACAGCACATCCGCGTCGGACCCGTAACCCAGCTCGTGCCCCCCGAAGCGCCCCATCCCGATGATCGCGAACCGCGTCGGCAGCGTGTCCCCCCACCCCGCCCGCACCACCGCCCTGAGCGCCCCCGCGAGCGTCGCCGCGTTCAGGTCGGTGACCGCGTTCCCGACCCGGTCAACCAGCGCCCCGGGGTCCGGCTCCGCCGGGCTGTCCTCCGTACCGTAGGAGCTGACCAGATCCGCCGCGGTCGTACGGAACAGCTCCCGCCGCCGCACACCACGCGCCGCCGCCACCGCCCCCTCCGCCGTGTCCGCGCGCCCCACCGCCGCGAGGATCTCCTGCTCCAGGTGTTCCCAGCTGCGCGGCTTCAGCCCTTCCGGGTCGCCGAGCAGCGCCACCGCCTCGGGCGCCCGCAGCAGCAGATCGGGCGCGAGCCGCCCCGCCGACAGCACTCGCGCCAGGTTCTCCGCCGCCGCGCCCTCGTCCCGCAGCAGCCGCAGATACCAGGGGGTCTTGCCCAGCGCGTCGGACACCTTGCGGAACCCCAGCAGACCGGCGTCCGGGTCGGCCGAGTCGGCGAACCAGCCCAGCAGCACCGGCAGCAGCGTGCGCTGGATCGCGGCCTTGCGCGTCACCCCGGACGACAGCGCCTCCAGATGCCGCAGCGCCGCGGCCGGATCCGCGTACCCCAGCGCCTCAAGACGCTGCCCGGCCGCGCGCGGGCTCAGCCGCGTCTCGCCCGGCGCGAGCTGCGCGAACGCGTCCAGCAGCGGCCGGTAGAAGATCTTCTCGTGCAGCCGCCGCACCACAGCCGCGTGGCGCCGCCACTCCCTGGTCACCTCGGCCACCGGATCCGTACGCAGCCCCAGCGAACGCCCCAGGCGGCGCAGGTCGGCCTCCTCCACCGGCACCAGATGCGTACGCCGCAGCCTGTACAGCTGGATCCGGTGCTCCATGGCCCGCAGAAAACGGTACGCACGATCCAGCTGTGCCGCGTCCGACCGCCCCACATACCCACCGGCCGCCAGTGCCTGAAGCGCTTCCAGCGTGGAGCCGCTGTGCAGGGTCGCGTCGCTGCGCCCGTGCACCAGCTGGAGCAGCTGTACGGCGAACTCCACGTCCCGCAGCCCGCCAGGACCGAGCTTGAGCTCGCGCTCCACCTCCGCGGCGGGGATGTTGTCGACGACGCGACGGCGCATCTTCTGCACGTCGGGGACGAAGTTCTCGCGCTCGGCGGCCTGCCACACCAGCGGGGACACCGCCTTGATGTACGCCTCCCCGAGCGCCACGTCCCCGGCGACCGGCCGCGCCTTCAGCAGCGCCTGGAACTCCCAGGTCTTGGCCCAGCGCTGGTAGTAGGCGAGGTGGCTGGAGAGCGTACGGACCAGCGGTCCGTTACGCCCCTCGGGCCGCAGATTGGCGTCGACGGGCCAGATGGTGCCCTCGACGGTCGTCTCGGAGCAGATCCGCATCAGATGGGACGCGATCCGGGCCGCCGCCTGCACGGCCTTGGTCTCGTCCGCGCCCTCCACCGGCTCACCGACAAAGATCACGTCCACGTCGGAGACGTAGTTGAGCTCGTGGCCGCCGCACTTTCCCATGGCGATGACGGCGAGCCTGCACTGCTCCGCGTCGCCGGGCGCGGCGGTACGCGCGATGGCGAGGGCGGCGCGCAGCGTGGCGGTCGCGAGGTCGGCGAGTTCGGCGGCGACCTCGGCGAGATCGGTCGTACCGCAGACATCGCGGGCGGCGATGGACAGCAGGCACCGCCGGTAGGCGACGCGCAGCGCGACGGGGTCGGCGGCGCCGGCGAGACAGCACTCGAATTCCGCGACGCCGGGGTGCAGGTCGGCCGCCTCGTACGTGACGAGCGCCTTCCAGTCGTGCGGATGCCGGGCCAGGTGATCGCCGAGCGCGTCGGACGCGCCGAGGACCCCGAGCAGCCGGTCGCGCAGGGGTTTCGCGGTGACGAGGGTGTCCAGGAATCCCTGTCGGTCGGCCGGGTGCTGCGCCTCCACCAGGCGTACGAGGGAACGGAGCGCGAGGTCGGGGTCGGCGGCGGCGCCGAGCGCGTCGAGGAGGACCGGGTCGGTGCGTACGGGAGCGAGGAGGGGGAGGGAGAGGAGCCGCTCGGCGGCGGAGGGATCGGTGAAGCCGTGCCGCAGCAGGCGGGTGAAGGTACTGCTTCTGCGTCCCGGCACCGTCATCCTGTGGCCTCCTGTACACGATCCGGCTCCGAGCGTATCCGGCGGACCGATGAGTACGGAGGCGGGCCGCAGTCACCCCTTCATCGGCACCGCACGAGAGGACGCCACCATGTCCGAGAACGAACCGCTGACTGAACCGCTGACTGAACCGCCGGCTGAACCAGTGACCGACCTGGACGCCCGGTACAGCGAGGAGAAAGCCGAACCCACGGACTGGTCGCAGGCAGTGTCCCGCCTGAGCGCGGCGGAGGTCTTCTGGCTGTCGACCGTACGGCCTGACGGGCGTCCGCATGTCACGCCGCTGATCGCCGTCTGGCAGGACGGCGGGCTGCATTTCTGCACCGGCGCGGACGAGCGCAAGGCCAAGAACCTTCGCCACAATCAGAACGTCGTTCTCACAACTGGCAGCAACGCTCTGCACGAGGGATACGATCTGGTGTTCGAAGGCGAGGCGGTCCGGGTGACCGACGAGACGCGTCTGCGCGCCCTGGCCGGGGCGTACGTCGAGAAGTACGGCAAAGAGTGGACCTTCGAAGTCCGCGACGGCTGTTTCGTGGGCGCCGGCGGCCCGGCCCCGGTGTTCCGGGTCGCGCCGCGCACCGCATTCGGCTTCGCCAAAGACCCATACGGCCAGACCCGCTGGCAATTCACCTGAGGAGGGCGCCACCTATGGAAATGACACTTGAGGTCATCACGGTCCCGGCCACCGATCTCGACCGGTCGAAGAGGTTCTACGAGGAGGGCTGCGGCTTCAAGGTCGACCTCGACCAGGAGGTGGTCCCGGGCGTCCGCATCATCCAGATCACCCCGCCGGGCTCCCGCTGCTCGATCGCGCTGATCAGCGGCGTGCCGGAACACCCGGACCAGCCGTCCATGACACCCGGCTCGCTCCAGGGCCTCCAACTGTGCGTGACGGACATCGCGGCGGCGCGCGCCGCGTTCACGGAGCGGTCGGTGGAGGTCAGCCCGATCCAGCACGTCGGCGCGGGCGGCTGGGAGGACGGCCCGGGAGAGGAGTGGAACTCGTTCATGTTCTTCAAGGACCCGGACGGCAACGGCTGGACGGTCCAGGAGGCCCCGGCGCCTCTGGCTGAGCGCTGAACTCGGGGTTGGCCGGGCCGTTCCTGCCGGTCGGCAGGTTCGGCCCGTACCCGGTCCCTCACTTGAACTTGTCCCACTCCTCACTGGTCGCGATGGCCCTGAGCTGCTTCATGGTGAGCGGCGGTGTGGCGCGGGTCGCATCACCGAACGCATAGCCGTTGTACGTCGTGACGACAACCCGGAAGCCGCCGGGCCGAACGGCGGTGACAGACCGGAACCGCAGGTCCTTCCCGCTCCACGGATCCAGGCCCTGCCGCTCGTGGATCCGCACCCGATCGCCGTCGTTGGTTCCGCGATGGTCGATGTTGACTTCGACCGCCGCCCCACCCTTGCCATCATTGACGCCGAGGCTGAGGAAGTCGTTGGGGCTGGTGCCGCCCGCGAGACCGGCCGGCTTCAGACTCGACGGGAGCAGCGGTATGAGGGTGTCTTTGATTTCGAAGCCGCTCGGAGCGCCCTCGTCATGGACGCCGCCCCCACGCCGGGGGAAGGAGTCCAGTGTGGTGTGCCACTCCCTCGCCGTCACAAAATCGGTCAGCTGCTTCCGCGTCAGCGGTGGGTCGGCGCGCGTGGGCTTGACGCCCTTCTGGGCGGGTGCGTTCCATTCCTTGAGGGTGAGTATCGAACCGTCCTGTTTGTAGAGGAGAGCTTCCCAGGTCCAGATCTTGGGGTCCTTGCTACGGGACTCGGCGCGGGACTTGGCCTCGAACGACTTGGCGAGTATCAGGGTGGAGCCGTCAGCCAACTTCTCTGACGTACAGGTCCCGTAGGGCCCCCAACTGCCCCCCTTGGGGCCGCGGGCACACCCCACCAGGCTGGCAAGACTGGCCGCGGGCGAGTCGACCCTGCCCAGCGAGATCGAGATCGCCGCCGCGCCCTTACCGTCGTCGAAGACGAGAGAACCGCCCGCGTAGGACGCGAAGGCACTGCCCGGCATGCCCTCACGTTCCTGGCTGACTGTCCCCTCGGGGAGCAGGTTCTTGAGGATGTCAACCGTCCGCACACCGTCGGGCGTGGGCGGCGCGGCGACGTTCGCACCTTCCCCGCCGTCGAGCATGCCCCCGTACACACCGCCCGCGCCCACGACGCCGAGCAGCGCCGCGCTCACGGTGACGGCGGTCGCGCGCCTGCGCCACCGGGCGCGGCGGCCCCGGCCCACCAGGGCACCCACCGCCGGTGGGCTTCCGGGCGAGCTCTCCGACTCGGCCAGCTCGTGCAGGCCCCGCCTCAACAGCTGCTCGTCCAAATAGGCCGTCTCGCTCACGAGTGCTCCTCCCAAGGAGTGTGAGGTCCAAAGACCCTGTCACCCACTCGACAACCTGGGCAGCCCAACAGGTTCCGCCGTGAACTTTTCCTGCCTCACCGCCGACTTGCTCGGCATACAGAGTGGGACAAGGGGGTGCGGTGGCCAGGACAGGCACAGCGAGCTACTGGTGGTGCGGTGTCAGCTCGGCGAGCGGGAGGCGTTCACCGAACTGGTGCTGCTGCGGCTGCGGCTGCGCGACGAGCCCCAGCAGTGAGCGCCGTACGGGACGTCCAGGAGCACCGCAGCGACGTCCCTCGGTAAGACAAACGCAGTACCAGTCCTTAGACATTTCTCGCCCACTCATCGCCGACAAACCCCGACCTTGCGATCGCAGGCGTGCCGAGCTGTCACTGTTGATGCCTGCTGGCTGAATCTTCCAGCAGGTGAGCTTCGGGGGGCCGGTGCCTGTACTGGGAGACCTCTACAACCGTTATCCGGCGGACATGGCCCAGGTCGTCTTCCTCCGTGTGTTCGGAATCAGGGCTACAGGACCCGCGTTGACGTGGAAAGCCAGGCGCTGCGTGCCCTTCCTGCTGGCCGTGTCCGTGCCATTCGCTGTGGCCGCAAGCCATCAACTGTTCTTCCCGACCTCCACGCCGCACGGCCGCACGTACTACCTGTGGATGCTCTACTACACCGCGGTCGACCTTTACGTCGTCCTCTGCCAGTGGCTGGGCTGTCGCACTTTCCACGCCATGACGGACTCTATGGACCGAATACTCACCGATCCCGGACGCACCGCAGTACACGCATGGATCGACCGTGGCACGTCGCAGAAGCGCCAGTGGCAATACATGGCTCTGGGCTCCGCTACGGGTGCGGTGGTTATGTTCACCCTCACGCGCGCGCAGGGTGTCACCCAGCGCATGTATGTCGACCTCGCCTCATACCTGGTGGTCGCGGTCACCGGAGCTGCCGCCGCCAACAGCGCGTACTGGATCCTCAGGGCAGTGAAACTGGCCAAGATCATCACGACCCTGCGTAATGTCAGACTCCTCTGGTTCGCCCCGGCAAGAACCGTGGGCGTGGAACGCGTCGCCCGCTGGTACCGCTTCGTAGCTCTGCTCTCGGCCGTGGGCTTCTCGATCGCCTTCGTCCCCGTCATCTATGTCTCAGGACTCGCTCCTGGCAACAACCTGCTGACAGCCACCAAATGGGCGCTCGCCGGAGTTTTTATGGTGGCGATCGCTGTATTCGGCCTGTACTCGCAGTGGCGCCTGTCGGCCCTCGTAGAGCAGAGACGTGCCTACGTTGTGGAACGGATCGCGAGAGCGTTACCGCCACGGCCGCCCGCCAGCTCCGCACAGGTCAGCGATGCCGACGCCCGCATCAACGACCTCCTCTCCTACGTCATCGCCAGCCCCACCACCGTGGTAAACGGTCAGACCCTCGCTTCCATGCTCCTGGCAGTGGTCACCGGCGCGCTGCCCTTCATCGTGACTGTTCTGGCCCGATAAGGACCGGTGGTGCTAACCGGTGGTGCTAGTGCTCGGCCTGGGGCAGGTGGGCCTTGGCGTCGTCATAGGTTGCCTGCCCGGCCGACTCGGCGGGGGCGTAGAAGAGGTTCAGCACACCTGTCTGGAAGGTCTCGGCAGAGATCAGCTTCAACGGGATCGGCGTCTCGCCCTCCTCGAACAGCCGCATGCCCTTGCGGACGGCGATCGGGTGCACCAGCAGGTGCAGTTCGTCCAGCAGCCCAGCGGCCAGCAGCTGACGGACGACGGAGACCGAGCCGCTCATCCCGATGGAACCGGTGCCCGGCTCGTTCTTCAGGGCAGTGACCGCCTCGATGAGATCGCCCGTGAGCTGCTCGGAGTTCCGCCAGGTGAACTCAAGCTGCTGGTTCGACACGACGATCTTCCGGGCGTCGCCGAGGACCTTGGCAAAGGGGGCGTCCTCCCCACCGGCTGCCTCCCGCTCGGGCCAGGCGCCGGCGAAGCTGTCGTAGGTCTTACGACCGAGGAGCAACGTGTCGACCGTGCCGAGAGAGGCGTCGACGGCCGCCCCCATCTCGTCGTTGAAGTAGGGGAAGTGCCACTGGTCGGGCGCCTCCACGACGCCGTCGAGCGAGATGAACAGGTCTGCGATGATCTTCCTCATGCCGGGTCTCCACAGAAGTCGTCGGTGTTTTCGTACCTCCCTCAGTAGACGACGGGGACCGGCTGAACTCATCGGTGGTACGTCGCCAGAAGCCGGACCGCGGCTAGTGAAGCGACTCGGCCGCCTTGGTCATCGGCCCTCCCGCATCGCCGGTGTTCATCGTTCCAGCCGGTTCGAGCAGCAGGATGGCCGTTTCCTCGTCTGCCACCGGGCAGTGTTCGACACCACGGGGAACGACGAACAGCTCGCCTGGTTCGAGGACAACGTCTCCATCCCTGAGCTGGATGGTGAGTCGGCCGCTGATGACGAGGAACAGTTCATCGGTGTCCTCATGGGTGTGCCAGACGAATTCTCCCTTCAGCTTGGCGAGCTTGACCTCGTAGTCGTTGAGATCAGCCACTTTCTTCTGCGACCAGAGGTCGCTGAATTGCGAGAGCTTTTCCGCGAGGCTGACGCTCTTGGGCGACTTGGACATGCGGTGTCCTCCGAATGCTCGGTCACTCCGGGGCCCCTGCCCCGGCTGGTGTCTGTGAGCCTGCCGCCTGTGTACCCAGCCGGTCTTGTACGTTCCTGGCATGGCAGGAGACCGACCTCGCACGAAGATCAACGCCTGGCGGCCGGCAGTCCCGGGTATCGCCGAGGTCTTCCACGCGCACTTCACCGAGCACGCCTACCCGGCCCACACCCACGACACCTGGGATCTGATGATCCTCGACGAGGGGTCGGTCGACTTCGCGCTCGATCGCCATCGGCATGGAGCCACAGGGACAGGCGTGGTCCTCCTGCTGCCTCCTGGCGTCTCCCACGACGGCAGAACTGTCACTGCTTCCGGCTTCCGCAAGCGCGTGCTCTACCTCGATACGACCGTGCTCCCGGAGCGATTGGCCGGCAGCGCGGTGGACGACCCGCTCATCGAGGACGTACTGCTGCGTCATCGAATCCACCAGTTGCACACCGCGCTTCACCACCCGGGAGACGCCCTCGAAGCCGAGTCCCGTCTGTCATTCGTCCGTGAACGGCTCCACTTCCACCTTGACGCGCTCCGGCCCCGCCAACCGGGCCCCGAGGCCAACCGCCTGGCCACCACGTTGCGGGAACTGCTGGACTCGCGAATACCCGGCGGCTTGTCTCTGCAGGAGGCCGCCACCATCCTGCAGGCTCACCCCACGCATCTGATCCGCTGCTTCAAGCAGACCTACGGCCTGCCGCCGCACACGTACCTGACCGGCAAGCGCATAGACCGGGCTCGCCGACTCCTCCTCGCCGACTGGCGGCCCGCCGACGTCGCCACGACCGTGGGATTCCATGACCAGTCCCACCTGAACAGACACTTCACACGTCATGTGGGAACTACGCCGGGGCGCTACGCCACCGCCGCGCGAGGCGTCACCACGGCCCCCGCACACTCCCGGCAGTGACCCGGTTCCGGTGCGCGGAAGGCCCGGTCGCAGCGATCGCAGTTCTGGAGCGGGTCCGGGCGTTCCAGCCGGGGCGGTGCCGCCGGGAGCGGTGGCGGCAGCAGCGCCGTGAGGCGGTGGGCGAGCAGGGCGGCCGGATGGTGGATCGGCTCGGCGGGCAGTGCGGCAATGAGGGTACGCCGTACGGCGGCGGGTTCCACACCGCGCTCCAGCCAGGCCGCGACGCCGGGCGCGAGACGGTGGAGGTCGCGCTCGGCGAGGAGCAGGCGGGGGTCGTCGCGCCGGAGCCCGGCGAGGAGGTCCCAGACGACGGGGTCTGCGGGCGCGGGCAACGGCACCACGGGGGCTGGACGCGGGCCGCTCAAGCTCGGGCTCGGACTCGGGCTGCGGTGGCGGGGGCGCCGCATCCGCCTTCATCGCGGGCGGGTTGTTGTACAAGACGGTCCGGGTCACCATCTGGCCGGACGGCAACCGCTCCCGCCTACGGGCGAGGTAACCGTGGGTCTCCAGCTCGCGAAGGGCCTCGGCGATACGGATCTCGCCCTCCGCGAAGCGCTGGGCCAGTTCCTTGATCGAGACCCACTTCCCGGCGGGCAGCGACTGGATGTGTACGGCCAGCCCGATGGCGATGAGGGACAGTTCTCGGTGCTGCGCGAGGTGGTTTCCGACCACGGTGAATCAGTCCGGGTGGCTGCGATTGACGTGCCGTACGCCGGACGTGGGAACGGGGGACGGGGCGCTCAAGGGCGCGTTAAGCTGCTGCTCAGCCATCGGGAAGCGTCTTCTTCCTTGGTGGTCAGGCCCTCGATCGGGATTGCCGTCCCGGCCGGGGGCCGTCGCATGTCTGCGGTTGTTGAGCCCGAGCCTGCCTCGCCGCATGGCATATGCGCCAGCCAGATCGGCCCGGATCACTCGTGCGAGTGACGGAGGGCTGGGGGTGGTTTTGGTGGGTTCTTTCCCGGGTTCTTTGCAGCTATAGCAGCGGCGAGCCCGGGTCCGACTGCGTCGAGGTCGCGGCAGCCATCGGCACCATCCGCGTACGGGACTCCAAGAGGAAGGAACGCGCCCAGCTCGCGTTCACCCCAACCCCCTGGGCCGACTTCATCACGTACGCGGCCACCCGCTGACACCGGAGGAATCCCCGCCCCCGAGAGCACGGCTTCCCACCGCAATCGCGGTCGCGACGACGATCAGAATCGCCGCGACCGCGAACGTGACTCGCATACCGGCGAGGGCGAAGACCGCGCCCATGACGGATGTACCGGTGACGAGCCCGAGATTGCGCGACAGGTTGAGCATGCCTGACGTGACGCCTCGCTGGTCCGGGCGGATGTCTGTCATGACGGCGGTGTTGTTGGCCGTCTGGAACACCGCATAGCCGACGGTGATGACGACGATAGGGGCGAGGTAGCCGAGAATGCCGACCGCCGCTGACAGCATGGACAGAACGAACGAACCGGCCGCTATTCCGATGAGCCCGACGATGGTCATGCGCTGTGCGCCGAATCGGTCCGTAATGCGACCAGCGGGCGCACTGGTCAGCGCGGCGGCAAGCGGACCGACCGACATGACGAGCCCGACAAGAGCCTCTTCGAGCCCGAGCGTACGAGAGAGATAGAACGGCCCGACCACCAGCGTAGTCATCATCACCGTCGAGACGAGCGTGCTCATGGCGAGGCTCGCACTCAGCGCCGGCTCGCGGAACATTGCCAATGGGACCAAGGGGGATGCGGCTCTCGCCTCGGCAAGTACGAAGAGGCCGACGCCGAACGCGGCAGCCAACAGCAGCGTGCCGCGTCCCATCGTCATGGCGAGTGCGTAAGCGGCGAGCGTCAGAGCGAGCAGCAGTGTGCCGACATGGTCGAAGCCGGGCCGGTCGGCCTTGGGCTCGTGCCGGTCAACGGGCAGGTAGCGGTACGCGAGCAGAAGAGTCGCGATACCCAGCGGTGCGTTGACGAGGAAAATGGACCGCCAACCGAGTCCGGAGATCAGCGCGCCGCCGAGCGACGGACCAAGAGCGGTGCCGATCGCGGACATCGTTCCGAGCAGCCCCATGGCGCTACCGGTCTTTGCCTTCGGAACCGTCTCACCCACGAACGCCATGGTGAGAGCCATCATGATGGCCGCTCCAAGGCCCTGCGCCGCCCGGGCGGCAATCAACAGCCCCAGCGTGGGCGCGACGCCGCACAGGACCGAGGCCGCCGTGAACAGGGAGATTCCGGCCAGGAGCAGCCGTCGGCGGCCGATGATGTCACCGAGCCGTCCGACGCTGACGATCACGGTGGTGATGGCGAGGAGATAGGCGAGGACGACCCACTGGACCTCCTGAAAGGAGGCGGAGAACGCTTGCGCCAACGTCGGCAGGCCGACATTGGCGATGCTCGTGCCGAGCGAGGACAGCAACATGGACAGCGAAAGGGCGGCGAGCGCCCATCGGTGCGTAGGCGTCCGCTCCGCGCTTCTGGCTGCTGCCTCGTCCTGTCCCGCACTGGGTGACTTCAACGTGGACTCCGTTCTCTGGTGACCCCGGCCAGGAGCGTGCGCCTGCCAGAAGACGGCGGCAAATCTTGTTGCCGATTCCGGGACGGCAGGATGGAATGCCCGCATGGACAAGCAACCGCCCTACCAAGCGGTCATTGACGAGGTCGCCTCCCGGCTCAAAGGGCTTCGCGCCAAGCGCGGCCTCACCCTGGCCGCGCTCTCCGAGGCGACCGGCATCTCCAAGAGCACGCTCTCGCGGCTGGAGACCGGGCAGCGCCGCCCCAGCCTGGAACTGCTGCTGCCACTCGCCGGTGCGTACGACGTGCCCCTGGACGACCTGGTCGGCGCCCCCGAAGTCGGGGATCCCCGGGTACGGATGACACCCGGCACCCTGGCGAGCGGCGGTACGTTCGTCCCCCTGACCCGGAGCCTGGGCCCCCTCCAGGCGTACAAGATGATCATTTCGGACCGGGGTGCCGAGCCGGAACTGCGTACGCACGAGGGCTACGAGTGGCTCTATGTGCTGGACGGCCGACTACGGCTCGTCCTCGCCGAGCACAATCTGGTCCTCGGTCCCGGCGAGGCCGCCGAGTTCGACACCCGCGTGCCTCATTGGTTCAGCAGCGCGGACGGGCGGCAGGTCGAGATCCTGAGCCTCTTCGGGAGACAGGGCGAGCGGATGCACGTCCGCGCGAAGCCCCGCGCATGACGGCGTGATTTCAAGGCGGCCCTCGCATACGGGCCACTACACCCAGCCACTGCACGAGGTGCTGCGCCCCCAGGATTGGGCCATCCTGGTACGACGATGCGGATCACACTGGTCATCGCGGTTCTCGCTGCGGTGCAGGTGTGGGGCAACCGGCTCGCGGACGACTGGTACGTCCCCCTCTGCGCCGCCACGGCCGCCGTTCTTCTGCTGATCGCCCGGTGGGATGGCCTCAGCTGGGCGGACCTGGGACTCGGCGCCGCCGCTGCCCGCCGGGGACTGCGCTGGGGACTGGTCCTGGTCGGAGCCGTCCTGGTGGTCTATCTGCTGGGTCTGGCCATGCCGTTCACCCGGGAGGCCTTCCTGGACGAACGTGCCGCGGGGCTGACCTCGGACGAGCTGATGTTCCGCGTGCTGGTCCGCGTACCGCTGGGCACCGTGCTGCTGGAGGAGATCGCGTTCCGGGGAGTGCTGTGGGCCATGGTCGAGCGGCGGCGGGGACCCATGTGGGCCACTGCCGTCTCCTCGGTGCTCTTCGGGCTCTGGCACGTTCAGCCCGCCCGGGGGCTCACGCGCGCGAACGCGGCCGCCGAGGCGATCTTCGGCACGAGCCGAACCGGCGTCGCCCTGTCTGTGTCAGCGGCGGTCCTTGGCACCGCCATCGCCGGTATGTTCCTCTGCGAACTGCGCCGCCGCTCCGGCAGCCTCATCCCGCCCGTCGCGCTGCACTGCGCCCTCAACAGCGCGGGCTATGCGTTCGCCTGGGCGGTCGCCCGCTGGTGAGGCGCGGACCGGCGCGGTCAGGGAGGGGCGCCGTGGCGTGTCCTGGACATCCATGGAGGAAGTTCTTGTTCGCGAATCCCCCATCCCGACAGACTCGTTGACGAGCCCGGCACAAGAGCGCGGGCATCGGTTCGGGAACACAGTTGGGGGAAACGCGCATGGCGCTACGCAAGCTGACGACGTCATGGTTCGCGGTGATGGCACTCATCGCCGCAGCCGTGATCGGACTCACCGGCACGGCCTCGGCCTCGGCCGCCACGACGGGCACCGACCAGGACTTTGCCGCCCAGGCGAGGCAGGCCGGGCTGACCGGCACGCAGGCGAAGGAACTACAGACAAGGGTCACCGGCTATCTCACCTCGGTGGGTGGGAAGCAGGTCTCCGCCAACAAGATCGCGCTGGCGGGCAAGGGCGAAATCGTCGTCGCCGTGCCGGGAGAGCGCCACGCCCGCGACCTGACCAGCACGGCGGCCAAGCCGGGTACGAAGGCGGCCTGCCCGTACGAGAACTTCTGCATGTGGACCGGCACGAACTTCACCGGCACGCAGTTCAACCTGTGGAAGTGCCAGACGTACGACCTGGCGAACTGGAACGACCCCGGCTCCTGGAGCAACAACCAGACCCCCGGCACGAGGGCCAGGTTCCTGGACCGCAACTACAACACCATCTACACGACACCCCCCGCGTACGCCAACAGCGGCTACTACGACTGGGCCCCGGTCTGGCACGTCGTCCCCTGTTAGACGCTGCATGAGAAGTCCCGGGCCGACGGCACACAGCCTTCGGCCCGGTCCCGATTTGGCCAGGTGACATGATCCGCGCCGGCTACGCGCCTGTTGCGTTTATTTCGGCTGTTGCGGATAATGCGAATAGGGCCGTCGGTCATGCGGCCCTGGTCACGACACGAAGGGACGGTCACCCGATGAGCAACTCAACCGCTCGTTCGATGCCCCCATCGGACGCGAGCGCCGACTTCGCGGCGCGGGCGCTGAGGCCGGTGAAACGTTCCCTGGCCCGTTCCCCACGCGCCGAGCGGTTCCGGTTCAGGATCGAAGAAGGAAACGCCGATCTTGAGCTCCCCCGCGAGGCGGTGGAACTACTGGCCACGGTCCTCAGCCACATGGCAGCCGGCCGTGCCGTATCCATCGTCCCCGAGCATGCGGAACTGACCACGCAGCAGGCGGCCGACATGCTGAACGTCTCCCGGCCGTTCCTGATCGGGCTTCTGGAGGCAGGCGAGATCGACTACCGGAAGGTCGGTACGCACCGCCGGATCAAGGCACAGTCGCTGCTGGAGTACCAGCGCCAGGACGATCAGAAGCGACGCGACGCGGCGGATGAACTGACGGCGTTGAACCAGGAGATGGGGCTGATCTGATCCCGCGGCATTCACCGTCGTCTACGACGCCTGTGTCCTGTATCCGAGCACCTTGCGGGACCTGTTGATCCGGATAGCCCAGGCCGGACTGGTGCAGGCCAAGTGGACAGACCGCATCCTGGATGAGGTCTTCACCAACCTCCAGACCAACAGACCCGAACTGGACCCGGCGGAGCTCGCCCGCACGCGCGAGTTGATGATGCGCGCTGTACGGGACTGTCTCGTGAGGGGTTACGAACCTCTGGAGGCAACGCTCCAGTTACCCGATCCCGACGATCACCACGTGCTCGCCGCTGCGATCAAGTCCCGAGGTCAGCTGATCGTCACCCATAACCTCAAGGACTTTCCCGACGAGGCCCTGGCGACGTGGAACGTTGAGGCCGTGCACCCCGACGACTTCGTCCTCGCCCAAATCGATCTCGACCGGCAACGAGTCTTCGCCGCCGTCCAACAAATCGCCGACTCCTGGCGCAGGCCGCCCGGCACCATCGGCGATGTCCTCGAACGCCTGGAACGAGACGGCCTCGTAGAGGCGACCGCGGCTCTCCGCGCGGGCTGACCGGTTCTGGCAGCCGCAAGAGTAGAACTGGCCGGGCCGGTGGCACACCGCCACCGGCCCGGATCGTCGTTCGGGCGCCGCTACAGAACCGGCAGGTTCTTGCGGAGTTCGAAGGCCGTCACCTCGGAGCGGTACTCCTCCCACTCCTGCTTCTTGTTCCGGAGGAAGAAGTCGAAGACATGCTCGCCCAGCGTCTCCGCCACCAGCTCGCTGCGCTCCATCAGCGTGATCGCCTCGCCCAGGTTCTGCGGCAGCGGCTCGATGCCCATCGCGCGGCGCTCCGCGTCCGACAGCGCCCATACGTCGTCGTCCGCGCCCGCCGGGAGTTCGTAACCCTCCTCGATGCCCTTGAGGCCCGCCGCCAGCAGGACCGCGTACGTCAGGTACGGGTTGGCTCCCGAGTCGATCGAGCGGACCTCGACGCGCGCCGAGCCCGTCTTGCCCGGCTTGTACATCGGGACGCGGATCAGCGCCGAGCGGTTGTTGTGGCCCCAGCAGATGTACGAGGGGGCCTCGCCGCCCGCTCCCGCGCTGCGGGCCGAGCCGCCCCAGATGCGCTTGTAGGAGTTGACCCACTGGTTCGTGACGGCCGAGATCTCCGCCGCGTGCTTCAGCAGGCCCGCGATGAAGGAGCGGCCCACCTTGGAAAGCTGGTACTCCGAGCCCGACTCGTAGAACGCGTTCCGGTCGCCCTCGAAGAGTGAGAGGTGGGTGTGCATGCCCGAGCCGGGGTACTCCGAGAACGGCTTCGGCATGAACGTCGCCTGGACCCCCTGCTCCAGCGCGACCTGCTTCATGACCAGGCGGAACGTCATGATGTTGTCGGCCGTGGACAGCGCGTCCGCGTATCGCAGGTCGATCTCCTGCTGGCCCGGCGCGCCCTCGTGGTGGCTGAACTCCACCGAGATGCCCATCGACTCCAGCATGGTGATCGCCTGGCGGCGGAAGTCCATGCCCACGTTCTGCGGCGTGTGGTCGAAGTAGCCGGAGTTGTCCGCCGGGACCGGACGGGAGCCGTCCAGCGGCTTGTCCTTCAGCAGGAAGAACTCGATCTCCGGGTGGGTGTAGAAGGTGAAGCCCAGGTCCGACGTCTTGGCGAGCATCCGCTTCAGTACGAAGCGGGGGTCGGCGAACGACGGGGAGCCGTCCGGCATGAGGATGTCGCAGAACATCCGCGCCGTGCCGGGCGCCTCCGCCCGCCAGGGCAGGATCTGGAACGTACTGGGATCCGGCTTCGCGATCATGTCGGATTCGTATACGCGTGCGAAGCCCTCGATCGCGGAGCCGTCGAAGCCAATGCCCTCGTCGAAGGCCTGCTCCAGCTCGGCGGGGGCCACCGCGACCGACTTCAGGAAGCCGAGCACGTCGGTGAACCACAGGCGCACGAAGCGAATGTCGCGCTCTTCGAGCGTCCTGAGCACGAATTCCTGCTGCTTATCCATTTCCATCCATCCTTGCTGGTCAAGCCGCCTGCTCAAGACGAGCATGCCACCCATGGGTTTCAGGCGCGTTGCGAGGCACGTCCACCGCACGCGGTACCGGCTGAGCCCATTGTGAGTCAGGGGGTACCCCGAGACGACCCTGAGGTACCCCTCACTCATCCCGGACATGTGTCAGATCTTTTTGACACACCTGGACCGGGTGTGTCAGTTTGAACTGACAGATACGAGCGGAGGGCACCGATGACCGAGGTCCCGGCCCAGGTTCCGACGGGTGACCAGCTGCTCAAGGTGCTGACGGCGCTCGGGAATCCGCACCGGATGCGGATCGTCGAATCGCTCCTCGGCGGGCGCAACTACGTCAGCAGGCTCGCCCGCGAGCTCGGCATCGGACGCCCGCTGCTGCATATGCATCTGCAGCGGCTGGAGGCGGCCGGGCTGGTCACCGGAGCGCTGGAGCTGTCGGAGGGCGGCAAGGCGATGAAGTACTTCGAGCTCACGCCCTTCTCCCTGACGCTGACTCCCGAGGTGGTCGCGGCAGCGGCACGGACGCTCAACACGACGGACACGACGGACACGACGAAGGAGACGGCGCAATGAACGCGGATTTGGCAGGAGCGGTCGCAGCCGGCGGGCTCTTCCTCCTCCTCATCGTGATCGTCTGGCAGTTCGCCGCGACCTGGCGCGCCCGCGCGCTGGCCGCCCGCGAGAGCCAGTACCGGGAGCTCGCCACGAAGTACGCGCAGCTGCTGGAGGACAACGTCGAGCTGCACCGGCGCACCCTCGAAGAGCTCACCCAGACCCGTACGTCGCTCACCTCGATGGAGAAGATGATGCGCGAAATCGAGTAGTCGCATACGCGGTACGGCCGGGAGCGGGAACTCCCGGCCGTACTCATGGAGAACCCAGTCAACGCACCACCACCCGTACGCCGCGGCAGGTCGCCAAACCATCACGCCGCGGTGCGGGTCCCGTGCGTCCCGAACTCCACACAAGGAGATTACCCATGCAGGCCATGCACGCCACGCAGGCCATGAAAGCGCTGATCAAGCGGCTGGCCACCGTACCGGGCGGCAGGCGGACCAAATGGCTCGTCCTCGTCGGCTGGCTGATCCTCGCCGCCGCGCTCGGCCCGCTCGCCGGGAAGCTCGGCGAGGTCGAAGAGACGGGGCCCAATGCGTTTCTGCCCCGTGGGGCAGAGTCCGCGCAGGTCAACACGGAGCTGGAGAAGTTCCGTACGGATCCGGTGATGCCCGCCGTCATCGTCTACAGCGGCAACGACGCCATCGGCAGCACCGTCTCCGGCAAGGCGGAAGCCGACCGCGCCGCCTTCGCGAAGTACGCCGCCGAGGGCGAGCGGATCGCAGCGGCCATCCCCTCCGACGACGGCAAGGCCCTCATGCTCGTCGTCCCGCTCTCCTCGGAGGAGGACGGGATCAGCGACCGGGTCGAGGAGATCCGGGACATCGCGGGCGCCAACGCCCCGCCCGGCCTGGACGTCGAGGTCGGCGGCCCCGCCGGGTCGCTGATCGACCAGATCGCCGTCTTCGACTCGCTCGACGCCACCCTCCTGATCGCCACCGGCCTGGTGGTGGCCATCCTGCTGCTGATCACCTACCGCAGCCCGGTCCTGTGGCTGTTCCCGCTGCTGTCCGTCGCCTTCGCCGCGGTCCTCACCCAGGTCGCCACCTACCTGCTGGCCAAGTACGCCGGCCTGCCCGTCGACCCGCAGAGCGCGGGCATCCTGATGGTGCTCGTCTTCGGGGTCGGCACGGACTACGCACTGCTCCTCATCGCGCGCTACCGCGAGGAGCTGCACCGCCACGAGGACCGGCACACCGCGATGAAGCTCGCGCTGCGCCACTCCGGGCCCGCGATCCTGGCGTCCGCGGGGACCATCGCCGTCGGCCTCGCCTGTCTCTCGCTCGCCGACATCAACTCCTCGCGGTCCCTGGGCCTGGTGGGCGCGATCGGGGTGATCTGCGGCTTCCTCGCGATGATCACGATCCTGCCCGCGCTGCTCGTCCTCGCGGGCCGCTGGGTCTTCTGGCCCTTCGTACCGCGCTTCGGGACCCCGGCGCGCAGGACGACAACGGTCTGGTCCCGGATCGGGGCGGCCGTCGCCCGCCGTCCCCGCTGGTCCTGGATGATGTCCGTCGCGGTCGCCGGTGTACTGGCGCTCAGCGCCTTCTCCATCGACATGGGACTGCGCCAGTCGGAGCTGTTCCAGGACAAGCCGGAGTCGGTCGTCGCCCAGGAACGGATCTCGGCCCACTATCCGTCGGGCGCGTCCGACCCCGCGCAGATTGTCACCAGGACCGCCGGGGCCGCCGCGGTCAAGGCCGCCGCGTCGCAGGTCGCCGGGGTCGCCCGGGTCGACGACGACGGCGAGCGTACGAGGGACGGCGCACTGACCACGCTCTCCGTGGTGCTCAAGGACGCCCCGGACAGCCAGGCCGCCAAGGACACCGTCGACCGGCTGCGCGACCGGGTCCATACGGTCGAGGGCGCGGACGCCCTGGTGGGCGGCACCACCGCGCAGACCCTCGACACCCAGCGGGCCGCCGACCGCGATCTGCGGACGGTCATCCCGGTGGTTCTGCTGGTGGTCCTGCTGGTACTGGTCCTGCTGCTGCGGGCGATCGTCGCGCCGGTGCTGCTGCTCGCGACGGTCGTGCTCTCGTACTTCGCGGCGCTCGGCGCTTCGAATCTGCTGTTCGAGCATGTGCTCGGCTTCGCCGGAGTCGACTGGTCGCTTCCGCTGATGGGCTTCGTCTTCCTGGTCGCCCTCGGCATCGACTACAACATCTTCCTGATGCACCGGGTCCGGGAGGAGGCCGTCCGGCTGGGCCACGCACGCGGTGTGCTGGAGGGCCTGACGACCACCGGCGGCGTCATCACCAGCGCGGGCGTCGTGCTGGCCGCGACGTTCGCGGTGTTCGCCGGGCTGCCGCTGGTGACCATGGCGCAGCTGGGCGTGCTCGTCGGCATCGGCGTGCTGCTGGATACGTTCCTGGTGCGTACGGTCCTGGTGCCGGCGCTCGCGCTCGATCTGGGCCGCTGGTTCTGGTGGCCTGGGCGGCTGTTCCGGGCGGCGGACCGGCCGCCGCGGGAGACGGCGGAGGCGCGGGCGCCCGAACGGGTGTGACGCGCGTCTGAGGTACGCACGGGTACGCACGGGTACGCACGACGAGCATGGATCAGGGTCCTGTCGCACGGTGCGACGGGGCCCTGATCCGTGCCAGTCGTGACTGTTTACCGGCCTTACCCGGGCCCATATGGCGTACAGAGCCCCCCGGCCCACTATTCTGCGGCCATGGGGGGTTCACGGCTCAACCACATCACGCGCACCGCGCGTCCCATGGCACTCGTGAGTGCCGCGGCGACGCTCCTCGGCGCGCTCCTGATCTGTCTGAGCCCGGCTGCCCCGCACCAGAGCACCCACACCGCCTCGCCTCCGGACGTCGTACAGACGGCGGTTACCGCCGCAACCGCAACCTCGTACACGTACACGTACACCTGTCCGTACGACAAGCGCGGCTGCGGCCTGCTCCCGCTGGTCGCACCAGCCGTGCTGACCGCCCCACCGCCCGACGCCCCGCTCCCGTCCGGCGCGCAGCCCCCGCACTTCGACCCGCCGGCCGCCACCGGCCGGCTGCCCCGTTCCGGGGCGCTGCCGCGCGCCCCGGACCTTCACGTCCTTCAAGTGCTGCGGACTTAGCGTAGACAGCAGGCCCTCGCTCCCCCACCCTTTGATCGCTTGCAGACTTCACGAAGGACGACAACGACCATGGCTTCCCGCAATGCTTCCCGCGACAACGACCGCAAGGCCCGAATAGAGGAGATGCGCCGCGCCGACCGGGCACGCGAGCGCCGCAATCGCATCATCACGATCAGCATCAGCGCTGTCGTCGTCGCCGGTCTCGTCGGCTTCGGTGCCGTCGTCCTCAACAAGGAGTCGGAGGAAAAGGACAAGAAGGTCGCCCAGGCGAAGGCTCCGGTCACCGGCGAGAAGTCCTGGGACGTGAAGAAGCTCACCAACAAGCATGTCACCAAGGCCGTCGCCTACCCGATGAAGCCGCCGGTCGGCGGGGACCACGATCAGGTGTGGATGAACTGCAACGGCGACGTCTACAAGGAAGCGATCGCCGACATGAACGCCGTGCACTCGCTGGAGCACGGCGCGGTCTGGGTGACGTACACCGACAAGGCGCCCGCCGCCGATGTGACCAAACTGAGCGCGAAGGTGAAAGACACCCCGTACTCGCTCATGAGCCCGTACAAGGACCAGGCCGGGGCGATCATG
This sequence comes from Streptomyces sp. NPDC052236, assembly GCF_044548015.1. Lineage (NCBI taxonomy): Bacteria > Bacillati > Actinomycetota > Actinomycetes > Kitasatosporales > Streptomycetaceae > Streptomyces > Streptomyces sp. NPDC052236. The sequence goes on from NZ_JBIUBL010000019.1 coordinate 89,658, forward strand.
CTGACCGCCTGGGGCAGGCAGGTCACGGTCGACAGCGCTGATGACCCGCGGGTGGACCAGTTCTTCACGAAGTACGTGCAGGGCTCGCAGACGCCTGAGCCGGGCGCGGCGTGCACCGGCGGTCTGGGCGCTTCGTGATCGGCATGAACCGTACGCAGTGGGCGGCGGTCACGGCGGTCGTGCTCGCGGTGCTCTTCGCGGGGGCGGCGACGGTGGCGTCGGCAGTCGGTGACGGTGGCGGCGGTGACGGCACGTCGGATACGCCTACGGCGAGTTCGGCGGACGCGGGGTTCGCCCGCGATATGTCGGTGCACCACCAGCAGGCGGTGGAGATGTCGTTCATCGTCCGGGACCGTACGGAGGACGAGGAGATCCGGCGGCTCGCGTACGACGTCGCCAACACCCAGGCCAATCAGCGCGGGATGATGCTGGGCTGGCTGGATCTGTGGGGGCTGCCGAAGCTCTCCGCGGGCAGTGAGCCGATGGCGTGGATGAGCGGTAGCGGTGGTGGTGAGCACGCTGGGCACGGCGGCGCGGACCAGGTGGGACAGCCCGCTCCGGCCGAGGACGGTGTGCTGATGCCGGGCATGGCGAGCAGGGCGGACCTGGCCCGGCTCGGCAAGGCCGGCGGCAAGCAGGCCGAGATCGAGTATCTCCAGCTGATGATCACCCACCACAACGGCGGGATCACGATGGCCGAGGGCTGCGCGAAGCTCTGCACCGTGGATACGGAGCGGAAGCTGGCCCAGGGGATGGTGGACGCCCAGCGCTCGGAGGTGGACCTGATGGTCGACCTGCTGCGCAAGCGGGGCGCGGAGGCCCGTACGGACTGAGGGCCATCAGGTCACCTGGTGGGCCGCACCGATGGTGCGGCCCACCAGCCACTCGGCCGAGTGGACCGTCGGCGAAGCGCCCCGAAGCCGACAGCCCCGTGGTACGCCCCATAGGGCATCGTGTCAGAAAGACGATTACACTGGCCGCGTGCCTCAACTACGCCTCGCCCTGAATCAGATCGACTCGACCGTCGGCGATCTCGCCGGCAACGCCGAGGCGATCATGCACTGGACCCGGCACTCCGCCGAGCAGGGGGCGCATCTTGTCGCCTTCCCCGAGATGGTGCTGACCGGCTATCCCGTCGAGGACCTGGCCCTGCGGCCGTCCTTCGTGGACGCGTCCCGGGCCGCGCTGCGTGCCCTGGCCGTGCGTCTGGACCGCGAAGGGTTCGGACAGCTGCCCGTCATCGTCGGGTACCTCGACCGTTCCGAGCGCGTCCAGCCCCGCTACGGGCAGCCCCCGGGGGCCCCGCAGAACGCCGCCGCCGTGCTGTACGGCGGTGAGGTGGCGCTCACCTTCGCCAAGCATCACCTGCCCAACTACGGCGTCTTCGACGAGTTCCGCTACTTCGTGCCGGGCGACACCATGCCCGTCATCCGCGTACACGGCGTCGACGTCGCGCTCGCGATCTGCGAGGACCTCTGGCAGGACGGTGGCCGGGTCCCCGCCACCAGGTCCGCCGGGGCCGGGCTGCTGATCTCCATCAACGCCTCGCCGTACGAGCAGAACAAGGACGACACCCGCCTGGAGCTCGTGCGCAAGCGCGCCCAGGAGGCCGGGTGCACCACCGCCTACCTGGCCATGATCGGCGGACAGGACGAGCTGGTCTTCGACGGCGACTCGATCGTCGTCGGCCCCGACGGCGAAGTCGTCGCGCGCGCCCCGCAGTTCGCCGAGGGCAGCGTCGTACTGGATCTGGAGCTGCCCGCCGCCGGGGAGGTCCCCTCGGGCATCGTGGACGACGGGCTGCGCATCGAGCACGTCGTCCTGTCCCAGGAGCCGCTGCCCGCGTACGACGCCGAGCTGGGCGGAGGCTACGCCGACCGCCTGGACGACGACGAGGAGGTCTACTCCGCGCTCGTCGTGGGACTGCGCGCGTACGCCGCCAAGAACGGCTTCCGCAGTGTCCTGATCGGGCTCTCGGGCGGCATCGACTCGGCACTCGTGGCCGCGCTCGCCTGCGACGCGGTGGGCGCGCAGAACGTGTACGGCGTCTCGATGCCGTCGAAGTACTCGTCCAGCCACTCCGAGGACGACGCGGCCGAGCTGGCCCGCCGTACCGGGCTCAACTTCCGCACCGTACCGATCGCGCCGATGTTCGACGCGTACATGGGCGCGCTCGGCCTGACCGGTCTCGCCGAGGAGAACCTCCAGTCGCGGCTGCGCGGCACGATGCTGATGGCCATCTCCAACCAGGAGGGCCACATCGTCCTCGCCCCGGGCAACAAGTCCGAGCTGGCGGTGGGGTACTCGACGCTGTACGGCGACTCCGTCGGCGCGTACGGGCCCATCAAGGACGTCTACAAGACGACCGTCTTCCGGCTCGCGCAGTGGCGCAACCGCGCGGCCCAGGAGCGCGGGCACACCCCGCCGATCCCCGAGGCTTCCATCTCCAAGCCGCCGAGCGCGGAGCTGCGCCCCGGTCAGGTCGACACCGACTCGCTGCCGGACTACGGCGTACTGGACCGGCTCCTGGAGCTGTACGTCGACCGGGACCAGGGCAAGGACGCGATCGTGGCGGCGGGCTTCGACGAGGAGCTGGTGGCGAAGACGCTGCGCATGGTGGACACGGCGGAGTACAAGCGGCGCCAGTACCCGCCGGGCACCAAGATCTCCGCGAAGGGCTTCGGCAAGGACCGGCGGCTGCCGATCACGAACCGCTGGCGGGAGACGACGACAGGCTGAGTTCCTCTTCGGTGTGAGTACGGGGGCTTCCGGTGGCGACGATGCGGGAGGCCCCCTTCGGCGTACGGTCGGACGGCGTACGGTCCAGCACGCCCGCCGTCACCGCGATCGCCAGGCCCACGACCGTCAGCACCGCGCCGACCAGTGCCGGTGAAGTCCAGCCCCAGCCCGCCGCGATGGCCACGCCGCCGAGCCACGCGCCGCCCGCGTTGGCGAGGTTGAAGGCCGCGTGGTTGGAGGCGGAGGCCAGCGTGGGTGCGTCGTGGGCATGGTTCATGACCAGCATCTGGAGCGGGGTGGTGGTCGTGAAGCCGACCGCGCCCAGCACCACCACCGCGACGAGCGCCGCCGCCTGGTTGTGCACGGTGAACGGGAACACGGCCAGCACCAGCGTGAGGACAGCCAGCGAGCCGTACAGCGTGGGGCGCAGCGCCCGGTCCGTCAGCGGGCCCGCGATCAGCGCGCCCAGGGTCATGCCGATGCCGAAGAGCGCGAGGACCAGCGTCACCGAGGACTCGCCGAAGCCCATCGCCTCGGTCGTCATGGAGGCGAGGTAGGAGTACACCGCGAAGACCCCGGCGAAGCCGAAGACCGCGGTCAGCAGACCGAGCAGCACCTGCCGATTGCCCAGCGCGCGCACCTCGCGGCCCAGGCTCTGGTGCGCGTCGACGGGTACGTACGGAATAAGCCGGGCGAGCGCGGCCATCGCGACCAGGCCGATCACGGTGACGACCAGGAAGGTGGCGCGCCAGCCGAGGTGCTGGCCGAGCAGGGTGGCCGCGGGGACGCCGACGATATTGGCGACGGTGAGGCCGAGGAACATCGTTGCCACGGCCCGCGCCTGGCGGCCGTCGGCGACCAGCCGCGCCGCGACGACCGCGCCGACGCCGAAGAACGCGCCGTGCGGCAGTCCCGCGAGCACCCGGCCCGCGATCAGCCAGCCGAAGCCGGGCGCGAGGGCGGAGGCGAGGTTGCCGACGACGAAGAGCGCCATCAGCAGCAGGAGCATCCGCTTGCGCGGGATGCGGGAGCCGAGCGCGGTGAGCAGCGGGGCGCCGATGACGACGCCGATCGCGTACGCGGAGACGAGGTAACCGGCCGTGGGGACGGAGGTGCCGAGGTCGTCGGCGACATTGGGCAGCAGGCCCATCATCACGAACTCGGTGGTGCCGATACCGAAGGCGGACACGGCGAGCGCGAACAGCGCCAAGGGCATGGGAAGGGCCTTCCGAGCTTCTGGGATTAGTTTAGCTACGGAACAAAGGCTCTCACACGGATCGGCCCTTCAGATGAACAGGGCGTTGCGGCGGGGTTCCCCGTACTGCGTTCTCCGTCACACCTCGACAGTCACACCTCGACAGTCACAGCTGGACGATCAGAACTTGACGATCAGAACTTGACGCGCGCCGCGATCGGGAGGTGATCACTGTCCGTCCGGGGCAGCGTCCATGACGCCACCGGCTCGATGCCCCGCACCATGATCTGGTCGATGCGGGCCATCGGGAACGACGCCGGCCAGCTGAAGCCGAAGCCGTCGCCCACCGCGCCCTGAGTGGAACGCATCTGGGCCGTGACAGCGTTCAGCGAGCGGTCGTTCATGGTGCCGTTGAGGTCGCCGAGCAGCACGACCTTGTCCAGGGCCTCATCGCTGATCGCCTCGCCCAGCGCGTCCGCGCTCTTGTCGCGCTGGTTGGCGGTGAAGCCCGCGTTGACCTTCACGCGTACGGACGGCATATGGGCCACGAACACCGCGATCGCGCCCCGGGGCGTCGCCACCGTCGAGCGCATGGCGCGGTCCCAGCCCAGCTTGATGTCCACGGCCTTGGTGCCGCTCATCGGGTACTTGGACCACAGCCCGACAGTGCCCTGTATGGCGTGGTACTTGTACGTCCCGGCAAGGGCCTGCTCGTACGACTCCACCTGGCCGGCGGGCAGTTCCTGGAGCGCCAGCACGTCCGCGCCCGAGGCGGCGACCTCTGTCGCCGTGCCCGCCGGGTCGGGGTTCTTTGCGTTGACATTGTGCGTGGCAACGGTCAAATCGCCGCCGCCGCCGGACTTTTCGATGAGCAGCCCACCGAAAAGATTCAGCCAGACCACGGTCGGCAGCAGCAGGGTGATCAGCGCGGTGGCCGAGCGCCGCAGCAGCGCGGCAGCGAGGATCAGCGGGATGAACAGGCCCAGCCAGGGCAGGAAGGTCTCGGTGAGGCTGCCCAGGTTGCCGACCCGGTTCGGGATCTGCGCGTGCAGAATCATCAACAGGGCGACCAGCAGGGCGAACGCGGCGAGGACGATGCCGCGCCGCCAGATGCCGGGGTCGCCGCGCCAGCGGTCGAGCACGCTCCGGAGCCGGGATCCGGGGGGCCGCCGGTCTCCCGTGTCGCCGGTCGCGGGTTCCGTCATTTCCGCCTGCGCCATGGAGCTGTTCCTCACTGCCTAGCCGCTGTCTTGCCGCTGCCGTGCCACTGCCTTGCCACTGCCCGGCCGTCGCGCCGTCCTCGCCTTCGACGTCGACCCTAGGGGATGACGGGCGCTTTTCCGCCGCGGCCGGACAGCCGCACTCAGTCGGTGCCGACAGGGACGGCAGGCGGCCGCTCGCGGTTCCTGACATCGGGCCAGGCGGTGGCGGTGTGAGAAACGACGCATACGCCGGGCCGGCGGGCTGCCGGGCGGGCAACTTCAGTGCGGCACGCCCGCGTCCGTGCCCCCGTCCGGGGCAACGCCCTCGCCCGTACCCGTACCTCGGCCCGTGCCCGTGCCCGTACCTCGGCCCGTGCCCGTGCCTGTACCTGTGCCTGCGCCTGCGCCTGTGCCGACGCCCCGCAGTACCGCGTCGACGATCCGTTCCGAGCTGCCCGCCTCCGGCGTGCCCTCCGGCCGCAGCACAGTCCGTACGAGCATCGGCCCGGAGAACAGATCGCTCAGCAGCTCGACGTCGAGATCCGGCCGGATCTCGCCGGTCGCGATCCCCCGTCGCAGCACTGCCTCCATCTGCTCGCGCCGTGGCTGGACGGAGGTGACGTGATACATGTCCCACAGCTTGGGATGGCTCCGCATCTGCGCGAAGACGTTGTGCAGCAGGGCGGAGGAGCGCTTGGCGAGGCCGCGCCGCCGCAGCGTCTCGACCAGCGCGACCAGGTCGTCGCGTACCGAGGTGCCGGGCAGTGGCGGGTCGTCGGGCTCGATTGAGCGTACGACGTCGACGAAGAGGGCCTCCTTGCCCGCCCAGCGGCGGTAGATGGTGGCCTTGCCGACGCCCGCGGTGCGCGCGATGCGCTCGATGGAGAGCCCGGAGAACGGCACGCCCTCTTCGAGGAGGTGCACGACGGCGTCGACAATCGAACGCTCGGCACTCTCACTGCGCGGCCGTCCGCGTCGCCCGGCGACTGCCGCGGCCACGCCTCGCTGCTCCCCCACGGGCACGTCCACTCTGTCACTCGCCCCGTCACTCGCCCTGTCTGTCGCCATCGCGGACGTACGGTACGTCAGGTCCGGTCGTCATGTCGTCATGTCGTCACGTCGTCCGGTCGGTCTGGTCGGCGCCGGTGCCGGTGCCGGTCGGCACCCGGTCCGATTCGCCGGCGGCTTCTCCCTCTTCGTCCCCCTTCACCCGGCCCGGCAGGAACAGCGCCACCACCACCGCCCCGATCAGGGCGATGCCCGCCGCGCCCAGCGCCGTCAGATGCATGGCGCTGAGGAACGCGTCGTTCGCGGGACCGATCAGGGCCTTGCCGGCCGCGCCGCCGTGCCTCTCCGCGATCCCGAGGGTGGCCTCGATCGACTCCCCCGCCTCGTGCCGTTCGCCGCGCGGGAGCACCGACAGATGGCCCTCGATCTCGCTCCGGTACCGCGTGGAGAGCAGCGAGCCGAGTACGGCGACACCCAGTGCCCCGCCGACCTGACGGAAGGTGTTGTTGACCGCGGACCCTGAACCGGCCTTCTCGCGGGGCAGCGTCTGCATGACCGTCACGGTCACCGGCGGCATGATGTGCGCCATGCCCGCGCCCTGGACGAAGAAGACCACTTCCAGCACCCAGAGGGGTGTGGCGGCGTCGAAGACAGTGAAGGCGGAGAGCCCGGCAGCGACCATGAGCATGCCGATCGTGCAGACCGCGCGGGCGCCGAACCGGTCCACGACCAGCCGGGCGCGCGGCGCGAAGATCATCTGCGCCACGGCCAGCGGCAGGAGAAGCAGCCCGGCCTCCAGCGGGCTCTGGCCCCGTACGCTCTGGAGGTAGAACGCGGAGAAGAACGTCACGCCCATCAGTGCGAAGAAGACCAGCGCGATCGCGGCGACGGCCGCGGCGAAGGCGGGCTTCTTGAAGTACGCGATGTCGATGGCGGGGTGGTCGCTGCGCCGCTCGTGCAGAACGAAACCGGCGAGTACGGCGAGACCGCCGAGCAGCGGAAGCAGCACGGAGGCCGTGCCGAAGTCGGCGAGCTCACCACCGCGGATGATTCCGTACACGAGCAGGACGAGACCGACGATGGACAGGGCCACACCCAGAGGGTCGATACGGCCGGGCTCCGGGTCCTTGGAGTCGGGAACCAGCAGTGTCATCGCGATCAGCGCGATGACCACGACCGGAACGTTTATCAGGAAGATCGAGCCCCACCAGAAGTGCTCCAGCAGCACCCCGCCGGTGATCGGGCCGATGGCGATGCCGACGCCGACACCGCCCGCCCAGATCCCTATGGCCTTGGGCTGCTCCTCGCGTTCGAAGACGTTCATCAGTACGGCGAGGGTGGCGGGCATCACAAAGGCCGCGCCGAAGCCCATCACCGCGCGGTAGGCGATGAGTTCGGTGGGCGAGCCGGAGAACGCGGCCAGCGCCGAGCCGACGCCGAAGACGGCGACCCCGAAGAGCAGCGCCTTCTTGCGGCCGGTGCGGTCGCCGAGGAGGCCCGCGGTGAACAGCAGCCCGGCGAAGACGAGCGTGTAGGCGTTGATCGCCCACTCCAGCTCGCTCTGGGTGGCGCCGATGCCGGTGGGCGGCGGGCCGGCGATCGTCTTGACCGCGATGTTCAGAATCGAGTTGTCCAGCACGATGATGATCAGGCTGAACATCAGGACTCCGAGGATCGACCACCTGCGTCGGTGGACTGCCTCGGGTACACGGGATACGTCGGGTACGTCAGGTGCGGCAGCTGCGTCGGACGGAGTCGGCATGGCAGCCCAGGGTACTCCGTTCCGATACGAAACCGTCTCGTATAGGAAGTCTTTACCGAACGGACGGCCACCTCTTCCCCAGGGGCGGCACGAGGTGCCACCATGGAGACGGTCCGGGGACGCCGTAAGGGTGCCTCGAGATGACGAAGGAGCCGTTCAGCCATGACGCTTCAGGCTGCCGCCACACCCACCACGCCCGCCACGCCCGCCGACAGCAGCAAGGCGCTGTACGGCGGCAAGGGCACTCGCCGTATCACCGTCCACGACATCGCCGCCGCCAAAGAGCGGGGCGAGAAGTGGCCCATGCTCACCGCCTACGACGCGATGACCGCGTCCGTCTTCGACGAGGCCGGCATCCCGGTCATGCTCGTCGGCGACTCCATGGGCAACGTTCACCTCGGTTACGAGACCACCGTGCCGGTCACGATGGACGAGATGACGCTGCTGTCCGCCGCCGTCGTACGGGGCACCAAGCGCGCCCTGATCGTCGGCGACCTCCCCTTCGGCTCGTACCAGGAGGGCCCCGTCCAGGCACTGCGCAGCGCCACCCGGCTGGTCAAGGACGCGGGCGTGGGTGCGGTCAAGCTCGAGGGCGGCGAGCGCTCGCTCGGCCAGACCGAGCTACTGGTCCAGGCGGGCATCCCGGTCATGTCGCACCTCGGGCTGACCCCGCAGTCCGTCAACACCATGGGGTACCGGGTGCAGGGCCGTGGCGACGAGGCCGCGCACCGGCTGGTCCGGGACGCCAAGGCGGCGCAGGAGGCGGGCGCGTTCGCGGTGGTGCTGGAGCTCGTACCGGCCGAGATCGCCGCCGAGATCACGCGCAGCCTGCACATCCCGACCATCGGCATCGGCGCGGGGCCGGACACGGACGCGCAGGTGCTCGTCTGGACGGACATGGCCGGACTGACGGGCGGGAAGGTGCCGCGCTTCACCAAGCAGTACGCGAATCTGCGGCAGACGCTCGGGGACGCGGCGAAGGCGTTCGCCGAGGACGTCACTGCAGGATCGTTCCCGCAGGAGGAGCACACCTTCCACTGACCTTCCACTGCACCGCACACCGCTCACGGACCATTCCGGCACCAACGACAGCCCGCCGACATCCCCCATCGGCGGGCTGTTCGGCCGGCTGTCGGCGGCCTGTAGGTGGATTGTCAGTGGCATGCGCCACGATGAGCGTCATGACGCGAATCAACAAAGACCCCAACGGTGGCAAGGGCAACGCCGTCGAGGTGCGGGGGCTGGTCAAGCACTACGGCGAGACCAAAGCTCTGGACGGCGTGGACCTGGATGTCCGCGAAGGCACCGTCCTGGGTGTCCTCGGCCCCAACGGCGCCGGCAAGACCACTCTCGTACGAGTTCTCTCCACCCTCATCCAGCCGGACGCCGGCTCCGCCTTCGTCGCGGGCTACGACGTGCTGCGGCAGCCCCGGCAGCTGCGCCGCACCATCGGCCTCACCGGCCAGTACGCCTCGGTCGACGAGAAGCTCTCCGGCTGGGAGAACCTCTACATGATCGGGCGGCTGCTCGACCTCTCCCGCAAGGACGCCCGGCTGCGCGCCGACGAGATGCTGGAGCGCTTCTCGCTGACCGAGTCCGCCAAGCGGCCCGCCCTCCAGTACTCCGGCGGTATGCGGCGACGGCTCGACCTGGCCGCCTCGATGATCGGGCAGCCGGCCGTGCTCTATCTGGACGAGCCGACGACGGGCCTCGACCCCCGTACCCGTAACGAGGTCTGGGCCGAGGTGAAGCGGATGGTCGGCGAAGGAGTGACCGTCCTGCTCACCACCCAGTACATGGAGGAGGCCGAGCAGCTGGCCGACGAGCTCACGGTCATCGACCGGGGGCGGGTCATCGCCAACGGCAAGGTGGACGAGCTGAAGGCCAAGGTCGGCGGCCGGACCCTCCAGATACGGCCCAGCGATCCGGCCCAGCTGACCGCGATGGCGGCGGCGGTCACCGAAGCGGGTCTCGACGGCCTCGCGGGGGCGCAGGCCGTGGCGGACGAGGGAATGCTGTACGTACCGATCCTGAGCGACGAGCAACTGACCGCTGTGGTCGGCCTGCTGGGCGCGCGGGGCTTCGGCATAGGGCACATCGGCACGCATCTGCCCAGCCTGGACGAAGTGTTCCTGGCCATCACCGGCGAGAAGACCGCGCCGTCGTCCGAGTCCGACACGACCGGCACACCCAACACGTCCGACACCGTTCTTGAGGAGGTCGCGGCATGAGCGCGGCGACAGTGCAGCACTCGAAGGCGCCCGCGCCCGAATCCACGCCCGCCCCCTCCCCTCAGAAACGGCCGTCCGGCGGCGGTGAGGGCCGGATCGGCCTGCGGGCCAATCTCCGGCACATCGGCGCGCTGGTGCGCCGTAACGCCCTGCAGATCAAGCAGGACCCGGAGTCGATGTTCGACGTCCTGCTGATGCCGATCATCTTTGTGCTGCTGTTCGTGTACGTCTTCGGCGGCGCGATCTCCGGCAAGGGCCAGCAGCAGGTCTACGTCAACTATCTGGTCCCGGGCCTGATGGCGATGATGGGCATGAACATCGCCATGGCCGTCGGCACCGGTGTGAACGACGACTTCAAGAAGGGCGTGATGGACCGGTTCCGGTCCATGCCGATAGCCCGCTCCTCGGTCCTCATAGCGAAGATAGTCGTGGAGATCGGCCGGATGCTGGTCGCCACGACCATCCTGCTCGGCATGGGCTTCCTGCTCGGCCTGGAGATCAAGACCTCCGTCCTCGAACTCTTCGCGGCGATCGGTCTCTCGACCGTATTCGGCGCCTCGCTGATGTGGATCTTCATCCTGCTCGGTCTCACCATGAAGACGGCCCAGGCCGTCCAAGGAGTGGCCATGCTCGTGCTGATGCCGTTGCAGTTCGGCTCCTCGATCTTCACCCCGACGTCGACAATGCCGGGCTGGCTGGAGACCTTCACGGACATCAACCCGCTCTCCAACCTCGCCGACGCCGCACGGAACCTCATCAACGGCGGTCCTGTCGCCGAGTCGGTGTGGATGACGCTCGGCTGGGCGGCGCTCATCACGCTGATCACGATGCCGCTCGCGGTCGCCAAGTTCCGGAAGAAGACCTGAGGCCGGCTGAGGTAAGTCAGACGAGGGCGGCGGCCTCTTCCATGGTGAGGCCGGCGCCTTCGGCGTACGCGACCTCGTACGCGCCGACTGCGCCTTCGGCATCGTCGGCGTCCTCTGCGAGCGCGGCGAGGACGGCCGCCTGTGAACGGGCCCGGTTCTCGCGCTCGTGCTGAGCCCCGTGATGGCCGGGCGGCAGCAGGGCGTCGGCCGCACCGAGCAGCCGGGCCGCGTCTCGTGCGCGCTCCGGCCTGCGCAGGGCCAGCGCCCCGGCGGCGGTGACCATGTGCACCGACTGCATCTGCGGCGCGATCATCCTGGTCAGCGGATCCTGCGCCTTGGCGAGCGCCAGTCGCGCGTTGGTCAGCGCGCTTTCGTACGCGCCGTCGAGCAGGTCCAGCCAGGCGAGGAAACCGGTCACCATGCCCTCGAAGACGGCGAGGGTGTTGGAGTTGAACTGCACCCTCAGCAGCTCGATCTCCGCGCGCGCCTCCTGAGTGCGGCCGGTGTGGCCCAGCCACAGGGCGAGGAGGACCCGGGCGATGGCCGAGGACTCGTTGTACCCGCCCTCGTTGACGGCCAGCACGTCGCGCAGGAGTGCCTCACCGCGCTCGCCCTCCTCCGTCTCCAGGAGGATGCCGCCGAGTCGGGAGCGCAGTATCGCTATCTGCGCCTGGGCGCCGAGCTGCTGGGCGTAGTCGATGGCGGCCGTGAAGTCCTCGGCGGCGAGCGCGTACTGGCCGAGCCGCTCGCGCGCCTCGCCGCGCGCGGACAGGGCCTCGGCCACACCCCAGACGTCGCCGAGGCGGAGAAAGATCTCCAGCGCCTCATCGGCGTCGCCGGCCGCGTCACCGGCCCAATCGCTGCGGTTGGCGAAGACATTGGCCCGTCCCTGGAGGGCGGCGGCGAGCTCCCACTCGTATCCGAACGCGCGGCAGGCGTCGACGGTCCGGTCCAGCATGTCCTTGAACTGTTCGCCGTCTCCGGTCATCACGACGGCGAAGAACCAGAACGAGGTCGGGGGGCGGCAGGTCTGCGGCAGCCCGGGATGGTAGGTCCGGCTGATGTTGCGCAGCCGCTCGATGCCTTCCGGTTCGGTCCAACGGTCCGCGTCGTAGTCCATGAAGATCATCCGGATCAGGGCCGCGCTGCGTCTGGCCTCCTTCAGCAGCTCCGGCTCCATGGGCGGCGGGGCGTCCGTGAACCGCTCGAAGACGGGCAGGGCGGGCTCGACCGGCGGTGTGAACGGATCGGGGCCGAGTTCGCCGACGGCGGTGGCCCAGTGCCGGGCCTCGCTCCGCAGATCCCGCATCTGCCAGTACCAGCACAGGGACAGTACGAGTTGGAGCGCCTCCTGCTCGTCGCGGGCGGCGACGGCGCGGCGCAGAGCGATGCGGAGGTTCTCGTACTCGCGCTGGAACCGCTCGATGGCGGCGCGCTGCCAGGGACCGCGCAGGAGGGGGTCGGTGGTGCGGGCCAGCTCCCGGTAGTGGACGAGGTGGCGGTGTTCGGCCTCGGCGCGTTCGCCGGCCTGGTCGAGGTGCTCGGCGGCGTACTCGGCGACGGTCTCCAGGAGGCGGTAGCGCATCTGCCCGTCGGGGGTGGGGGCGGCGACGACAAGGGACTTGTCGATGAGCGACCCGAGCAGGTCGAGGGCGTCCTCGCCGCAGACGTCTTCGGCGGCGGGGAGGTCGCAGCCGCCGGCGAAGACGGACAGGCGGCGCAGGGCGGCACGTTCGGGGTCGTCGAGGAGGTCCCAGGACCAGTCCACGACGGCGCGCAGGGTCTGCTGGCGCGGCAGGACGGTACGGCTGCCGCTGGTCAGCAGCCGGAAGCGGTCGTCCAGGCGGTCGGCGATCTGGCGCGGGGTGAGCATCCGCAGCCGGGCGGCGGCGAGTTCGATGGCGAGTGGGAGGCCGTCCAGGCGGCGGCAGATCTCGGCGCAGGCGGCGGCGGTGGCCGGGTCGGAGTCGATACGGAACCCGGGCCTGGCGGCGGCGCCCCGCTCGGCGAGGAGCCGCAGCGCCATGGGGTCGGGCAGGGGGTCGACGGGCCGCACCAACTCGCCCGGCACGCCGAGCGGTTCCCGGCTGGTGGCGAGGACGGTGAGCCCCGGGCAGTTCTCCAGCAGCTGCTCGGCGAGGGTGGCGGCGGCTGCGACGACGTGCTCGCAGTTGTCGAGGAGAAGCAGCATGCGGCGGCGTGAGCAGTGCTCGGTCAGCCGTACGAGGGGGTTGTCACCGTGCCCTTCGACGGCGCGTATCTCTTCGGCGCGGGCGCCGCGCAGGACGGTCTCGCGCGCCCCGAGGGCGGTGAGGACAGCTTCGGGCACGGTCTCGGGGTCGTCCACGGGCGCGAGCTCGGCCAGCCAGACCCCGTCGGGCCACGGGCTCCGCGCGTTCCCGTTCCCGTGTCCGTTCGCGTCCGCGTTTCCGTTTCCGTTTCCGTTTCCGTTCGCGTTCGCGTTCGCGTTCGCGTCGTGAGCTTTGGCTACGGCGCGCTCGGCGGCCTCCTGCGAGAGCCGGGTCTTCCCGGCCCCGCCGGGCCCGAGCAGGGTGACGAGCCGGGCCCTGCGGAGGTCGCCGTGAATGGCGTCGATATCGGCGTCGCGCCCGACGAAGGAGGTGAGCCGAGCGCGGAGGTTCCCGGGGGGAGGGGGGCGGTCGTGGCCACCGGGCGCGGTGGCCGGGGTGCGGCCGTTGTGGGCGGATCCGGTGGCGTACGGGGTGCTCTCGCGGGCCGCGCCCTCGGTCGCCGCACGGACCGTGCCGCCGACGGGTGGGGCGTAACCGTTCAGCAGCTCTCCGTGCAGCGCCCGCAGTTCGCGGCCGGGGGTCGTGCCCAAGGTGTCCGCCAGGCGGTGGCGTATCTCCTCGTACGCGGTCAGCGCCTCCGCCGCGCGGTCCGCGTCCCGCAGTGCCCGGATCCGCAGGGCCTGCAGGCGCTCGTCCATCGGATGCTCCGCGCACAGCGCGACCAGCTCCGGCAGGGCCTCCTCGGCCCGGCCCAGGGCCAGCGCCGCCGACAGGCGGGAGCGGCGGGCGTCCAGCTGGCGGGCCTCCCAGCGGGCCGCACGCGCCGTACGGTCGGGCAGGTCGGCAAGCACCGGTCCCTGCCACAGCCCGAGCGCGTCGTCGAGCAGCGCCGCCGCCTTCTCCGCGTCGCCCTCCCCCAGCGCCCGCGCGCCCTCCTTCGCCAGCCGGTCGAACCGGTGCAGGTCCACGTCGTCGCCGTCCGCGCGCAGCCGGTAGCCGCCGTCCTCCGCACGGGCCACCGCCGCGTGCCCCAGCGCCCGTCTCAGCCGCCCGATGAGCGCCTGCACCGCGCCCGCCGCGTCAGCCGGCGGGTCGCCGTCCCAGACCTCCTCGACCAGGACACCGACCGGGACCGTACGGCCGGGCCGCAGCGCCAGCGCGGCCAGCACCGCGCGCAGGCGCGCGCCGCCGAGGGCGACGGGCGTGCCGTCGTTGTGGAAAGCCTGTGTGGTGCCGAGAAGCCGATAGTGCACCCGCCCATTGTCACTTGTGCCGCCCCGAGACCGCGCAGTGTTATTTCCGGCAGCGATTCGGGCCAGAGACCTGGCAGGAACCAGGGACCATACCCGGGACGTTATTCACCACGGTTCAGCACGATTCAGCACGTCGCCGCCGCATCGCCGCTACGGTCGATCCGCACGCCCCGCCAAGCCCCTGGAGCCGCGCCCATGACCTACGCCACCACCCGCAACAGCGAGCGGCGGGTGAGCCCCGTCTTCCTCGGGATCGTCGCCGTGATGGCGGTGACCGGCTGGGCGGTGTGGACGGACTTCGCTGCGAGCCCCGGCCTCGCCGCGTTCCTCTTCGTCACCTCGGCGTGGATCGTCTCGCTCTGTCTGCACGAGTACGCGCACGCCCGCACCGCGCTGCACAGCGGCGACGTCTCCATCGGCGCGAAGGGCTACTTGTCCCTCAACCCGCTCAAGTACACGCACGCCCTGCTGTCGGTCGTGCTGCCCGTCGTCTTCCTGATCCTGGGCGGTATCGGCCTGCCCGGCGGCGCGGTCTTCATCGAGCGCGACCGGATCCGGGGCCGCTGGAAGCACAGCCTGATATCGGCTGCGGGACCGCTCACGAACGTACTGTTCGCGATTGTCTGCACAGCGCCGTTCTGGCTGGGCGCACTGGACGGCGTTCCCACGCCCTTCCGCTACGCGCTCGCCTTCCTGGCGATGCTCCAGGTCACGGCGGCGATCCTGAACTTCCTGCCGGTCCCGGGCCTGGACGGGTACGGCGTGCTGGAGCCCTGGCTCTCGTACAAGATCCGCCGCCAGATGGAGCCGTACGCGCCCTTCGGGCTGCTCGCCATCTTCGCCCTGCTGTGGATCCCCGAGGTCAACGGCGTGTTCTTCGACGCGGTGTACTCGATCCTGGACGGGCTCGGCGTCTCCAGGTACGACTCGGTGGCAGGGCTGGATCTCTACCAGTTCTGGCCGGAATTCTCGATCAGCTCTCCGCGGTGAGGCGGGCCTTGCGCAGGTAGTACCAGGCCATGTTCGAGGAGAGCCCGGAGAGCAGCACCCAGACGACCCCGAGCCAGCTGCCCTGTACGAAGGAGACCACGGCCGCCGTGACGGCGAGGGCGCAGACGATGAGGGAGTAGAGAGCGAGGCGGGGCATGGGGTGGGCTCCTGTCGGGGTGTTGTACGTCCCGTCCAGTGTCCCCCATGCCCCTGCCGCCGGTGCCACGGCTAGACGTCGGTGACGCGCAGACCCGCGTGTGCCTTGTAGCGGCGGTTCACCGAGATCAGGTTCGCCACCAGCGACTCCACCTGGTGCGCGTTGCGCAGCCGCCCCGCGAAAATGCCGCGCATGCCGGGTATACGGCCGGCCAGCGCCTGCACGATGTCGGTGTCCGCGCGGGACTCGCCCAGCACCATCACATCGGTGTCGATCTCCTCGACCGCCGGGTCCTGGAGCAGTACGGCCGACAGGTGGTGGAACGCGGCGGTCACCCGCGAGTCGGGCAGCAGGGCGGCGGCCTGCTCGGCGGCGCTGCCCTCCTCCGGCTTCAGCGCGTACGCGCCCTTCTTGTCGAAGCCGAGCGGGTTGACACAGTCCACGACGAGCTTGCCCGCGAGCTCCTTCTGCAGCGTCTCCAGCGTCTCGCCGTGCCCCTCCCAGGGCACGGCCACGATGACGACATCGCTGCGCCGCGCGCACTCGGCGTTGTCGGCGCCCTCGATGCTCAGGCCGAGCTCCGCCGCCGCCTTCTCGGCACGGTCCGCCGCCCGGGAACCGATGATCACCTTCTGCCCGGCCCTGGCCAGCCGGTACGCGAGCCCCTTGCCCTGCGGGCCGGTGCCGCCGAGGACGCCGACGACGAGGCCGGAGACGTCGGGGAGGTCCCGGGGATCCTTGGCGGGGGCCTTCGGCGCGGTGCCCGCATTGTCAGTGGAAGTCATGGGTCGACTTTACGTGTTGGTCTGCGTGTTGGTTCTGCGTGCCGAGAACCGTAAAGCCGAGAACGTAAACCAGTTGCTCCGGGCCACTACAGGACCGGACCATGGCCGCTTGTGACTTCTGCCCTCTCCTCGATCTTGCCCGACCTGTCGCCTTTGCGGTCGTCCCGCGACTTCCGGCTGCTCTGGATCCAGGGCCTGGTGACCTACTTCGGCAGCTTCATGGCGATGATCGCCCTGCCGCTCCAGATCAAGGAGCTCACGGGCTCTCCGCTGGCGGTCGGTGCGATGGGCGCGGTGGAGCTGGTGCCCCTGATCGTCTTCGGCCTGTACGGCGGGGCGCTCGCCGACGCCGTCGACCGCCGCAAGCTGATCATGGGCACGGAGGCGGGCCTCGGCCTGCTGGCCGTCATCCTCCTGGTGAACGCGCTACTTCCGGAGCCGATGCTCTGGCCGCTGTATCTGGTCGCGGCCGGGGTCTCGGCACTCGCCGGGCTGCAGCGCCCGGCGCTGGACGCGTTGATGGCCCGGATCGTGCCGCACGACCAGCTCACGGCGGCTGCCGCGCTCAACGCGCTGCGGTGGCAGCTCAGCGCGATCGCGGCGCCCGCGCTGTCGGGTCTGGTGGTGGCGTACGCGGGGAACGCCGCGGCGTACGCGATCACGGTCGTCGGCTTCACCGCGTCCGTACTGCTGTGTACGCGACTGGCGGCGGCCCCGCCCGCGCACGACGCGGAGAAGCCGTCGCTGCGGGGCATCGCGGAGGGAGCGCGGTACGCGTGGTCCCGTCCGGTGCTGCTGGGGACGTACGCGATCGACCTGGCGGCGATGGTGCTCGCCTTCCCGCACACGATCTTCCCGTTCCTGGCGGACGACCTGGACGCGGAGTGGTCACTGGGCCTGATGTACGCGGCGGGCGCCGTCGGATCGGTAGTGCTGAGCCTGACGAGCGGCTGGACGTCCCGGGTGCGGCGGCACGGTCTGCTGGTGGTCTTCGGCGCGGCGGGCTGGGGCGCGGCGATCGCGGGGGCGGGGTGGTTCGGCAATGTATGGCTGGTGCTGGTGTGCCTGGCGTTCGCGGGCGCGGGCGACATGCTGAGCGGTCTTGGCCGCTCCACGATCTGGAACCAGACGATCCCGGACGAGCTGCGGGGGCGGCTGGCGGGCATAGAGGTGCTGTCGTACAGCGTCGGCCCGCAGTTGGGCCAGGTCCGCGCGGGCGCGATGGCGGGCTGGACGGGGACGCGGCCGGCGATCTGGGGCGGAGGGCTGGCGTGCGTGGCGGCGGTGGGGGTGCTGACGGCGGTGCTGCCGAGGCTGGTGTCGTACGACGCGGAGACGGACGGGGACGCGGTGGCGCGGCGGGCGCGGAAGGAGGCGGAGGGGGTGCTTTGACGGGGCAGGCCCCTGCCGGGGGCCTGTTCCCCTACCCGCCCCATCCCTTAACCAAGGGGCTTCGCCCCCCTGGACCCCCGGTACGGCCTTCGGCCGTGTCCTCAAACGCCGGACGGGCTGGATTTCCAGCCCCGGCGGCGATTGAGGCGCTGGGGGTCCCCCCACGCCCGCCAGGGCGTAGGGGGCGGGTTCGGGGGCAGCGCCCCCGACCAGGGCCCGAGGCGCCAGGCTCAGGACGCGTCCCGCTCCGTGGGGCCCGGCTTGTCGTGCCAGCGCGGATCCGTCTCCCACTCCAGATTCCGCTCTCGCGCCGTCTCCATCGCCCGCTCCGCCTCCCCCCGCGACCCATACGGCCCGAACCGGTTCTTCGCCGGGCACTCCGGGCCCTCCTCGACCTTTTTGTGCTGCAGGCAGTAGTACCACTCACCCGGTTTCCCGGCCGTGCGCTTCTTGAACAGGGCCATCGTCGGCTCCTTCCTCTGGGGCCATGCTGCCCCACACCCCCTGGTTAGACTCGCTGACATGTCTGGCCAGTCACTGCTCGTACCAGGGGAGCTCTCTCCCATCCGATCCGTCCCCGGCAGCATCCGGCGCCCCGAGTACGTCGGGAAGCCCGCGCCCACCCCGTACACCGGGCCGGAAGTCCAGGACTCCGACACCATCGAGCGGATGCGCGTCGCCGGGCGCATCGCCGCGCAGGCGATGGAGGAGGCCGCCAAGCACATCTCCCCCGGCGTGACCACGGACGAACTCGACCGGGTCGCGCACGAGTTCATGTGCGACAACGGCGCCTATCCCTCCACCCTCGGCTACCGCAACTTTCCCAAGTCGCTCTGTTCCTCCGTCAACGAGGTCATCTGTCACGGAATCCCCGACTCCACCGTCCTGCGCGACGGCGACATCGTGAATCTCGACGTCACCGCCTACATCAACGGTGTGCACGGCGACAACAACGCCACCTACCTCTGCGGCGACGTGGACGAGGAGTCGCGGCTGCTGGTGGAGCGGACCCGCGAGTCCCTCAACCGCGCCATCAAGGCCGTCAAGCCGGGCCGCCAGGTCAATGTCATCGGCCGCGTCATCGAGTCGTACGCCAAGCGCTTCGGCTACGGCGTCGTCCGTGACTTCACCGGGCACGGGATCAGTTCGTCGTTCCACTCCGGGCTGATCATCCCGCACTACGACGCCCCGCACGCGACCACCGTGATGCAGCCCGGGATGACCTTCACCATCGAGCCGATGCTCACGCTCGGCACGTACGAGTACGACATCTGGGACGACGGCTGGACCGTGGTGACGAAGGACCGGAGGCGGACCGCGCAGTTCGAGCACACGCTGGTGGTGACGGAAAGCGGGGCCGAGATCCTCACATTGCCGTGATCGCGGCGAGCGGTAGAGTTTTACCGACAGGACGTCGGGAACACATTGACTTAGGTAAGCCTAAGTAGGAAGATCGGCATTGGCAACCGCGGCACCGCGGCGACTGCCGCTGCCGCGCACCGCTTCCTTTCCCGTCCCCATCGGTCCCTGGAGGCCCGCCTTGGATGCCACCGCCACCGGCACGCCCTTCTCCACGCTCATCCGGGTCGCCTCGCAGGAGCAGCACACCGAGGCGGAGACCTCGTCCTTCATGAGTGATCTGCTCGGCGGCCGGCTGGGTGTGGCGGCGTACGCGCGCTACACCGAGCAGCTGTGGTTCGTCTACCGGGCGCTGGAGGAGGCGGCGGATTCGCTGAAGGAGGATCCCGTCGCCGGACCCTTCATCCAGTCCAAGCTGATGCGTACGGCCGCGCTGGAGCGCGATCTCACGCATCTGCGCGGTCCACAGTGGCGCGAGGGTCTCGCGCCGCTGCCCGCCACCACCGCGTACGCCGCCCGGATCGAGGAGTGCGCGCGCGACTGGCCCGGGGGGTATGTCGCGCACCACTACACCCGCTACCTCGGGGACCTCTCCGGCGGCCAGATCATCCGCGACAAGGCGGAGAAGACCTGGGGCTTCGCGCACAAGGGCGACGGCGTGCGGTTCTACGTCTTCGAGCAGATCACCAATCCGGCGGAGTTCAAGCGGGGCTACCGCGAGCTGCTGAACGCGCTGAACGCGGACGACTTGGAGAAGCAGCGCATCATCGGCGAGTGCAAGCGGGCGTTCGGCTTCAACGGCGCGGTCTTCCGGGAGCTGGGCGAAGAGTTCCGCCTCAGCGCGTAGGACTCAGGGGCTCAGTGTGTGAATCTGACCCGGCCGCCGAGCTCGATCGTGCCGTCCGGCGCCGGTGCCGTGAGCAGCTGTGAGCCGCGCCCCTGCGTGATGTTGAGGGCGCGGCCCAGCTCCGCCGTGAGCAGCAGAGCCGCCGCGCCGGTCGCCTCGTCCTCCGCGATCCCGTCGTCGCGGCGCGGGAAGCCGCGGGCCCTGACCCGGCCCGCGGCCTCGTCCTGCCAGGCCCAGGCGTAGAGCCAGCCCTCGCCGGGCGGCGGGGCGGGCAGCGCGTCGACCTCGGCGACGGAGGCGTACCGCTGGAGAGTGCGCGGCGGGGCCCACTCCGGGCGGACGGTGATCCAGGTGAACTCACCGTCCTGGCGCGCGAACACCTCGCCGACCGCCAGTTCAAGCACCTCGATGTCGAGCAGCCAGGCCGCCCCGACGAGCGGGTGCCCGGCGAAGGGCAGCCGCAGGCCGGGCGTGTAGATGTCGATATGCCCGCGCTCGGGGTCGTCCACGAACACGGTCTCGCTGAAGCCGAGTTCGGCGGCAAGGGCCTGCCGGGACGCCTGGTCCGGGTAGTGGCGGGAATCGCGTACAACACCGAGGGCATTGCCGTGACGCCCGTCAGGACCGCAGAAGACGCTCAGTACGTCGAGTTCGTTCACCCCGGCATTCAAGCATCCGCGCAGGCCCGCGCCGTCCCCGGT
The DNA here is from genome assembly GCF_044548015.1 of Streptomyces sp. NPDC052236. Taxonomy (NCBI): domain Bacteria; kingdom Bacillati; phylum Actinomycetota; class Actinomycetes; order Kitasatosporales; family Streptomycetaceae; genus Streptomyces; species Streptomyces sp. NPDC052236. Next base: position 110,397 of record NZ_JBIUBL010000019.1, read on the forward strand.
TCGAGGACGGTGCGGCCCTGCGTTCCGGTCGCTCCGGTCAGGGCCAGGGTCAGGACGCGGTGCCGCCCTCGCGGCGGCGGACCGCGAAGACCACGGCCGCGCCCGCAGCCACGATGCCGCCCGACGCGGCCAGCAGCGCGGTCACCGGGATCTCGGCGCCGGTGGAGGCCATGGCGCCGCCCACCGAGCCGCCGCCGCCGACCGAGCCGCCGCCGACCGTGCCGCCCGTGGTGGAGCCGCCGGTCGTCGAGCCGCCGCTCGTGGAACCGCCCGTGGAGCCGCCCGTAACGCCCGGAAGCTCCGCGTCGTCGTCAAGGGCGACCGCGACCGTCACCGCGTCCATCTCATCGCCCGCCGGGTACTGGCCGTCAAACACCTTCGCGCCGTCCGCGGTCAGCTTGGCCGGGACGGCCGTCAGCTTCACCACACCGTCCTCGGCCTTCAGGCCGCCCGCCGGGAGGGTCAGCGTGGCGATGCTCAGGTTCTGGAAGGTGCTGACCTTCGGAGGGGTCTCCGGGTTCTTCGGGCGGTCCTTCGTGCTGACGTCGGCGACGAGCGTGCCCTTTGTGCCGGTCACCCGCACCTCGAAGCCGCTCAGGGACATGTCGAGGAGGTACTCGCCGGTGGTCAGGTGACCGAGGAAGCGGACCTTGCCGTCGAAGGAGGCGGTGAGGGTCTGGGCCGTCACGTCAAAGGTGCCGACGCCCTTGGGGAAGCGGTAGCCGTCGCCGGCAGCCGTGGCCCCGCCGGACAGTTCGACCTTGCCGTGGGCGATGGAGCCGACGACGTAGTCGCGGAACCTCTTCTTGACGCCCCAGTCGAGGTTGCCGTCGACAATCGCACCGTCCTCGGCGCCCGGCCGGCCGGTGATGGACGACGTCGGGGTGGGGGGCGGCGTCACGGGCGGCGTAACCGGCGGCATGACGGTAGGTGTCACGGACGGAGTGACAGAAGGCGTCACAGAGGAAGTCACGGGCGGGCTGGTCGGCGGCTGGCTGCCGCCCGCCGTCTTGACCGACAGCGTCGCCGGGTCGAGCGCCTCGCCCTCCTTGTACATGCTGTTGAAGGCCTTCGCGCCGTCCGCGGTCAGCGACGCCGGTATGTCCTTGAAGACCGTCGCGCCACCCGCGCCCTGCCCCGGCTGGACGGCCGTCAGATCGAGCTTGGCGAGCGCGATGTCGTTCTGGGTCGCGCCGTTGAGCGTGACATCGGCCTGGATGGAGCCGCCCGTGCCCGCGGTGATCACCTTCACATCGGCGATTTTGATGACGAAGAGGTGGGCCGTGGAGGAGAAGAGAACACTGCCCTTGAGGGCGGTGTTGGTGGCCTTCGTGCCGGTGTCGTCGTACGTGCCCGTGCCGTCCGTGAAGGTGAACGGCCCATTGTTCGCCGCCTGCTTGGCGCCGTCCGTGACCTCGATCGTCCCTTGGGCCATCCCGGTCACGTAGTTGCGGAAGGTCTGCTTGAAGCCCCAGTCCAGGGTGCCTTCCTTCAGCTCCAGCTGCGAGGCGGCGGGAACCGGGACGGCGGCGGGAGCGGGAGCGTTGCCCGTGGCGAGCGCCGGGAGGGCGAACGCGGTCGCGCCGAAGGCGGCGGCGGTCGCGATGGCCGCGGCGAGGGGTATGGGGTGGCGAGTGGCTGCCATGGTCGTGTGCTCCTCGGTCAGTTGTGGGTGGTGCGACGACGGCGGACGAGGTACAGGGCAACGGCGGCGGCGATGACCGCGAGCACACCCGCACCGCCGACGGCGACGTACGTCCCTGTGCTGGAGGCGGTGTCCGCTTTCAGCTTCAGCTTCGGCTGCGGCGTCGGTGCCGGTGAGGGCGAGGGCGAGGGCGCCGGTGAGGTGTTCGCGCCGCTGCCCAGATCTGGCAGGGCGGGCAGCCGCGCCGACTCCTCGACGGCGACGGCGAGCGAGACCGGATCCATGGCCGTGCCCGCCTTGTACATGCCGCCGAATGCCTTGGCACCGCGCTCGGTGAGGATCGCCGGGGCCTCGGTGAGGGCGGCGAGACCGTTCTTCGGCGCGAAGTCCGTGGCGGTGAAGGTGACCAGGGGGACTGCCTTGTCCGTCCGGTCGGCGGTGACGACGTCGGCGGTCAGCGTGCCCTTGCCCGCCGTCACCCGGGCGGCGACCTTGGTGAGGGTCAGATCGAGCTCCGCGCCGGTGAAGCGGACGGTTCCGGCGAAGGTGGCGTCCAGAGTCTGCTTCTTGGCGTCGTACGAGCCCTTGCCCTGCGGGAAGCGGAAGAGCGCGCCGCCGTCCTGGGCGCCGCCGGTCAGGGTCCACTTGCCCTTGGCGATGGAGCCGGTCACGTACTCACGGAAGGTCCGGCGTACGCCCCAGTCGACGGCCGCGTCGCGGAAGCCGGTCTGTGTCGTCTGCGGCGTCTGCGGCGTTGCTCTCTTGGACGGTTCGGCTGACGGCTTCGGCTTCGGCGCTGCTGCTGCCGCCACGTCGACGTTGAGGCTGACCGGGTCGAGCGGCGTACCGGCCGTGTAGTACCCGGCGAACGCCGTCGCGCCCTGTGCGGTCAGTGTCGCGGGCACGTTGTTGAGGGCGATGGGGCTGGCGCCGCCCTTCATGTTGATGCCGGAGAGATTGAGCGCGGCGAGCGGGACCTGGGCGGAGGTGGTGACCTTGCCGGTCGTCTTCGCCTTGCTGACCATGTCGGCGTAGAGGGTGCCGCTGCCGCCCGAGATCCGGACGGCGGGGCGGCTGATGGTGAGGTCCAGTTCGTGGGTGCCGTCGGCCTTGCGGTGGCCGGTGAAGTGGACCCCGCCGGAGAAGCCGGACCTGAAGGCCCCGGTCTCCGGGTCGTACGAGCCGGTGGCGGAGTGGAACCGGAACTGACTGCCGCCGACGGTGGCGGCACCGCCCGTCAGGCTCCAACTGCCGTTCGCGACAGGCCCGGTGATGTAGCTCTGGAAGGAGGATTTAATGCCCCAGTCGAGCCTGCCGCCCTGGACGGTACGGCTCTCCGCGTGGGCGGCGGTGGCCGGGAGCAGGGCCCCGAGCAGTGCGAGGAAGAGCGCGAGTGCGAACGCGCGGGCCGGTCTGAACGGCGGCATGAGACCCCCCGAAGTTAAGCCGCGGTCTGGCGAGCGAAGGTAAGGCTAACCTAAGCTAACCTCGGCCTGTGCCGGTAGCCCTCCGGTCTCAGGAACCCCAACTCCCCGCTCCACGCGACTGAATGACAGGACGGTGCTCCGGTGCGTACGCGTACACCTCGCCTGGCGGGTGCGGTGTTTCCCGCGCTCGTCCTTGCCCTGATCCTGGCGGCCGTCTCGGGCTGCGGCGGTACGGACCCATCTCCGGGGCCCACGACGACGACGGCCGACCGGGTCGAGCCGCTGGACGGCGCGCAACAGCAGCCTCGACTGCCGGTCACGGTGCCATCGGCGGACGGGACGCGGGTGACGGTCGCCTCGGCCGACCGGATCGTGCCGCTGACCGGTTCGTTGAGCGAGATCGTGTTCACGCTCGGCCTCGGCGAACAGGTCGTGGCCCGCGACATCACCGCGACGTTCGAGCAGGCCGGGGATCTGCCGGTGGTGACACGGGCGCACGACGTCTCGGCGGAGAGCGTGCTGTCGCTGAAGCCGACGGTCGTACTGGCCGACACGTCGACAGGCCCGGCGGAGGCGATCGACCAGATACGGGACGCGGGCATCCCGCTGGTGGTGGTGGACGCGGCGAAGTCCCTGGCGGACGTGGGGAAGCGGATCGACGTGGTGGCGGCGGCGCTGGGCGTCAAGGCGTCGGGCGACCGGCTGAAGACGCGGACGGAGTCCCGTATCGCCACGGTCCAGAAGACCATTCCGAAGCCGGGGCGCGATGACGGGAAGAAGCCACGGGTGGCATTCCTGTATGTGCGGGGCTCGGCGGCTGTCTATCTGCTCGGCGGCAGCGAATCCGGGGCGGCGTCCATGCTGGAGGCGGCGGGGGCGGTGGACGCGGGCAAGGAGTCGGGCCTGCGGAAGGACTTCACCCCGATCACTAGCGAGGCATTGGTGAAGGCGGCGCCGGACGCGATTCTGGTGATGACCAAGGGGCTTGCTTCGGTGGGCGGCGTGGAGGGCCTGGTGAAGATCCCGGGCGTGGCACAGACCCCGGCGGGCATGGACCGCAGGGTCGTGTCGGTCGATGACGGTGTGCTGCTGAACTACGGCCCGCGTACGGACCAGGTTCTGAAGTCGCTGGTCGAGCAGCTCTACGCGAACGGGAAGTGACGATGCCGACGCCGATGACGGATACGTCGGGGGAGGGTACGCGGACGTCACCCGGAGAGCCGCCTACGCCCGCGACCACATCCGCACCGACCGCCCCGGACACGGCGACAAGGCAACCGCCTGCCACCAGCACTGAGCCCCCGGCCGGTCAACCCCCCGCCCGCCCCCGTGCGTACGTCCTGACCGCCTCTCTCCTCCTCGCCCTGCTCCTCCTCTCCCTCCTCTCCGCCGGGCTCGGGGCCTACGACATCCCCCTCGGCGACATCCTCGCCTCCTTCCAGCACCGCCTCGGGCTGGGCGGGCGCAGCCTCGACCGGGTCGGGGAGAGCGTCCTGTGGAACGTCCGGTTGCCGCGTGTCGTCCTCGCCCTGCTCGTCGGGGCGTCCCTCGGGTGCGCCGGTGCGCTCATGCAGGGTGTCTTCGGCAATCCCCTCGCCGAGCCCGGCGTCATCGGGATCTCGGCCGGTGCCGCCGTCGGCGCCGTCGCGGCCATCGCGCTGGGGCTGAGCTTCTTCGGCAACTGGACCGTAACCGTGTGCGCGTTCGTGACCGGGCTCGCCACCGTCCTGCTCGTGTACGCCATGTCCCGCTCGGGCGGACGTACCGAAGTCGTCACGCTCATCCTCACCGGGATCGCCGTCAACGCCTTCGCGGGCGCCCTCATCGGGCTGTTCATCTTCTTCGCCGACAACGCGCAGATCACCCAGATCACCTTCTGGCAGCTGGGGTCCCTCTCCCAGGCGACCTGGCCCAAGGTCCTCGCCGTACTGCCGTGCGCGCTCGTCGGGCTCGCCATCGCGCCTCTCTACGCGCGGAAGCTGGACCTCCTCACCCTCGGGGAGCGGCCCGCCCGGCATCTCGGCGTCGACGTCGAGCGGCTGCGGATCGTCCTCGTGCTGGTCGTCGCGCTGCTCACCGCCGCCGCCGTGGCCGTCGCCGGGATCGTGAGCTTCGTCGGGCTGCTCGTACCGCATCTGCTGCGGATGGCGAACGGTCCCGGCCACCGCTTCCTCGTCCCGGGCAGCGCCCTCGGCGGCGCGCTGGTGCTGGTCGCCGGCGATCTCGCGGCCCGTACGGTCGCCGAGCCCGCCGAACTGCCCCTCGGCGTCCTCACCGCGCTCTTCGGCAGCCCGTTCTTCTTCGCGCTGCTGCGCAGAACCCGTCGCAGACAAGGTGGTTGGGCGTGAACGTGATCCGAAGGCTCATCAGCGCGCGGCGCGGCCGGGAACTGCCCGCGCCCCCCACCCCCGGCACCGCCCTCGCCGAAGCGCACGGCCTCCATGTCCGCCTCGGGCAGCGCGACGTCCTCCTCGCCATCGAGCTCGTCGCCCGCGCCGGCGAAGTACTCGCCCTCGTCGGGCCCAACGGCGCCGGGAAGTCGACCCTCCTCGCCGCCCTCGCCGCCGATCTGCCCGCCGCGCAGGGAGTCGTACGAATAGCAGGGCGCCCCGTCGCCGACTGGTCCGCTCCCGAACTCGCCCTGCGCCGCGCCGTGTTGCCGCAGGCCGCCGCCCTCTCGTTCCCCTTCCCGGTGGAGGAGGTCGTACGTATGGGGCGCGCCCCCTGGGCCGGGACCGCCCGGGATGACGAGGACGACGACGCCGTGGCGGAGGCGATGGCCGCCACCGAGATCGCCGAGTTCGGGCGGCGCCCCTTCTCCGCGCTCTCCGGCGGCGAACGCGCCCGCGTCGCCCTCGCCCGCGTACTCGCCCAGCGCGCCCCGCTGCTCCTGCTCGACGAGCCGACCGCCGCGCTCGATCTGCGCCACCAGGAACTGGTACTCCGCATCTGCCGGGAGCGCGCGGCGGCCGGGGACGCCGTCGTGGTCGTACTGCACGACCTCGGTCTCGCCGCCGCGTACGCGGACCGTGTCGCCATCCTGCACGCGGGCCGTGTCGCGGCCGAAGGACCGCCTGCCGAGGTCTTCGACGGCGAACTGCTGAGCGGCGTCTACCGCCAGCCCGTCGAGGTCTTCCCGCACCCGCGCACCGGAGCCCCTCTCGTACTCCCCAAGCGGTGACCACTGGCAAGCTCATGGGCCTCCCGCTCTTTCCCACCAGGCGGCGGCCTCAATTACCTCGTTGTACAGGCTGCGTGGCCCCCCACTGGTAGACGGTGTCGTCGTCAACCAGTGCCCATGAACCCTCGCCGCAGAACCAGTGGCCGGGTTCCTGTTGCGGCGAGGTTGAGCCAGGAGAGGACGTTCTCCAGGCCTCAACGCCATGGATCCCTCCCGAGCGGTGGACCCGGCTGCTTCCCCGTACCCCCATCTACAGCTGCCCCCGACCGCCCCGACCAAGGCGCCTGCGTGACTACCGCGCGTTCATGCCCCGCCCCCTGGAGGGATCAACAGTTGTTGCGCATGGAGGCTTCTGGCCTCTGAAGTCTGGCCGTGAACCAGGTGAAAGGAGGCTTCGGCCGCCAGACGTGCTGCCGTGCTGTTGCGCTGCATGGACCGTGCGCCGACTGCGGCGAGGCAGGCGCCGGCGGCTCGGAACGCCAGATCCACAGAGGCGGCGCGGACCGAGAGGCGTTCTTGATGGGCTTGGCCGGGAGGTACGCGGTCGCACAGGTGGTAGGCGCGCTCTCGTAGGGTGTCCGCCCGTTGTGTGATCTTGGTTGCCAGCTGCGCGAATCCGCCGTGATCAGCGCATACAGGATTCGTGCGGGCTGCGTGATCGCGCAGGAAGGTCGTGGTGGCGCGCAGGCAGCCAAACACGGCGGGGTGGGTGTTGACGGTCCGGTGGGTGTAGGCCCGCAGCCAATCGGTGCGTGTGGGGCAGGCCACCACCTGGTCGGGGCCGGCAGGTATCGCGTGCAGGTCGATGCTGACGGCGTGGGTGGCGTGCATGCTCCACAGGTCGTGGTGATGCACCACGCCCGGAGAGACAGCTAGCGTCGCGCACGGCAGCAGCACCAGGAGGGCCTGATCGTCCGGGGTCGCGGCGCCGAGCAGCATGACGTCTGCCAGGCCCCATCCGGTGAACCACGTAATGCGCCCGTCCAGCCGCCAGCCACCCCCCGGTGAAGGGGTGGCGGTGACGGCCGGTGGGCCGGTCCTGGCAAGGTGGGAGACGGCGATCCCGCTCAGGGCGCGACCGGTTGTGAGCTTGTCGAGCCACTGTTCGCGCAGGTCGGCGTTCACACTGTTCATGACCTCGCGCAGGGGCTGGTGGTGCTGGGCGGCGACGAACCAGGTGGCGCCGTCCGCGGCGGCCAGTACCTCGGTCGCCTCCCGTAGGAGCCGGTCCCGCAGAAGTTGTTCGTCGGCCGGGCTCAGGGCGCCGCGGGACGGCCGGTAGCCGGCGAGACCGAGCGTGCCCGCGGCGGCGAGCGCGTCCAGGTGTGATCGTGGGACTCCTGCCTGGGCGGTTTCGTCGGCATGCGGCTGAAGCAGTTCGTCGGCGACCTGGATGGTGGCGGCAAGTACCGGGTCGGCGAGGAGTTCGGGCGTGACGCCGTGGGCGTGCGACGCCGCGGGGTTCGTCATACTTCGTCGGCGACCGACCGGGCAAGAGGCCCCGGAGCGGGTGGGCCGGAAGTGGCGGAGGTTTGGGCGAGTTCGCTGAACTTCTCGCCCAGCGGCCGGATGATGTTCTGTTCGACCTCGTAGTAGCTGGTCAACGACGACAACGGTACGCGCCGCAGGTACCAGCGCCCGTCGAGGTTGCAGCCGATGTCCCGGGCGCCGAAATCGCCGGCGGCCCATCCGTCGGCCTCGGTGTCCAGGGTGCGCTCGACGCGGAAGTAGTTGAACAGACTCTCGGCCGTGACCCGTACGGTCTCTTTGGGGTCGTCGGGCCTGGGGTCGGTCACGCCGAACCAGCATTCCGGCTCGTCGGCGTCCCGGACATAGGCGTCGTTGAAGCCGAGCCAGGGCCAGACGAAAGCGATCAGCCGTGCGTCGGCCGTCAGACAGTCGTCGAGCGGACGCTGTTCCCCGATGCGGTCGGGGTCGATGTAGAAGCGGCCGAGCCAGCTGGGCAGCCACAGATAGTACGGGTAAGCGCTGTCATCGGTGAGTAGGTAGCTGTTGGCGTTGGAGAACAATTCGTTGCCCCCGAGCGGACGCAGCCTGACGCCGTATTCGGGAATGGCGAAACGCACGCTGATGACCTCAAAAAAGGCCCGGATGTCGCGGAAATATTCGGCCAGGCCGTCGTAGGCCGCGGGCACTTTGGCAACTACGTCTTTCCGGAAGATCACAGGCTCTCCTCGATGACATCGCCGTCACACGATGTTGCAGACCGTGCGCGCAGGGGTAAAGGGTGCCTCGATGAAATGGCGTGAAGTGGAACACGGGCACCCGACCGGTATCGCCGTCGTCGGCGCCGGGGTGGGCGGATGCTATACCGCGTACCGGCTGGCAGGGACTGCCGCCCTGGCATCCGTTCCGCACGGCAGTCCGGTGACGCTGTACGAGCGGACCCACCGCACCGGCGGCCGCATCTGGTCAGTCGGGCTCAATGCCGGATGCGGCGGCTGGGCGGAGTTGGGAGCCATGCGACTGCACCGCCAGGCGACCTCGGTAATGGACCTGCTCGATCACATCGGCCTCAGTGCCTCACTCGTCCCCTTCGCATTCGGCCGCGACGAAAACCTGGCCCACGTCCGGGGTGCGTTGCTACGGCAGCGGCAGCTCCACGATGCCGAAGCGGACCTGCCATACCGTCTGCGCCCCGCCGAACGCGGAAGAGGGCCGGACGCACTGGAGCTGTCGGCGATTGAGAAGGCCATTCCTGGCTTCGGGCGATTACGCGATGCCTACCATCGCGCGGCACAGGACGGTCAGGGGAGCCAGGCCCGGCTCCATACCCACACCTACCGAGCCATGAGGGACGTCGCCACCGTCCACGGGCAGCCGTTGCACAAAACGTCCTGGAATACCGTGCTGGAAGCGGCACTCAGCAGTGAAGCGACACAATTCATCAACGACACCGCCGGATACGACATCCACAGCGGCAACGCGTCCGCCTGGATCGACACCCTGTTCCACACCCCACCGCAGGCCGAGTACGTCACGCTGTCCAACGGCATGCAGTCGCTTCCCACCGCTCTGCACACGGCCTTTCAGTCGGCCGGCGGAACCACCCGTCTCGGACACCGCTTGTGCCGCATCGAGCGGACCGAACCCAGCGCCCGCACCCCGCGGCGGGCTCCTGTCTACACGCTGACCTTCGCGCTCGAAGACCGCGCGGGCCGGGACACGGGCGAACGTGTGCAGACCCGCGCCCACACGGTCGTCCTCGCGCTGCCGCAAGGCGCGTTGCGACAACTGGAGGGCACCACACGGCTCTGCACCCCGCGGCTACGGCGCGACCTCGACGCCGTCGAGGCGGTGCCCGCCCTCAAACTCTTCCTCGCCTACGCCGAGCCATGGTGGCGCAAGCACGGTCTGACCCTCGGGCGCAGCACCACCGATACACCGCTGCGGCACCTCTGGTACGGCGGTACGACCCCGCAGCCCGAAACTGAGGGGAATGCGGGAAGCGGGGGAAACGCGGGAACCAATGGCCCTGCGTTGTTGCTGGCCGCTTACCCCAACGGTCCCTCCGCCGCGTACTGGAACCGCTTCTGTGACGGTCCCCGTTATACCGGCGACGGGAAGTTCCACACCTTCCACGAGACCGCGCCGCGTCCGAGCGTCGCCCTGGTCGAGCATGCTCACGAGCTGCTCTGCGCGATGCACCGCACCCGCACCCCGCCACCGGTCGCCGCATGCTGGCAGAACTGGAACCACGCCCCGCACGCCGGCGCCTGGCACCTGTGGCGCCCGGACCGGCACCCGGAAACGATCGCGGCCCGGATGCGCAACCCCGCCCCCGGGGAGGCCGTGCACATCGTCAGCGACTGCTGGACCTCGGACCCTGGCTCCATCCCCGGCGTACTGGACTCCGCCGAGCGCGTTCTTCAGGACCACTTCGGCCTCGCCCCACCGCCTTGGCACCGTCGGCCCACCCCCTGAACGCGCTCTCCTCAACACCCACTCCCCACATGACCGGAGTTCATATGCCCACCGTTTCGGCTCCGCACGACGACTACCCCGTACTCGACGGGAAGGGCCTGCTCCGCTATCTGACGAACGTCCCGGCACTGGCGCAGCGCCTGGGGGGCACACCAGCCGACTGGACAGCCCAGGAGGTCAGCGACGGCAACGTGAACATCGTCTTCGCTGTCAGAGGACCCGGCGGCGCCCTCTGCGTCAAACAAGCCGTCCCGTACGTCCGGGTGGCCGGACCCGAATGGCCGCTGACACCGGAACGCGTCATCTTCGAGCACCGCGCTCTCGTCGAACACCGCCGCCACGCCGGCCCCTACCTCCCGGAGCCGCTGCACCTGGATCCACGCTTGTATCTCCTCGCCGTCGAATATCTCGACGACCACACCGTCATGCGCCATGGGCTCATCGCCGGTGCGCGCTACCCGCACTTCGCGGGGCACATTGCCCAATACCTGGCGCGGACCCTCTTCTACACCTCGGACCTCGCGCTCAAAGCCCCACGTAAACGAATGCTGGTCGCACAGTTCGACACCAACACCGCCATGTGCCAGATCATGGAAGACATGGTCTTCACCGAGATCTATCTGCCGCACCCGCGCAACCGGTGGACCAGTCCCGAACTCGACGCGGACGTCGAACGCATCCGTCAGGACACCGAACTCAAGCTCGCTGTTTCCCGCCTGAAGAACACCTATCTCACCGTCCGCGACGCACTCATCCACGGCGACCTGCACACCGGCTCCATCATGGTCTCCACCGACGAAGTCCATGTGATCGACCAGGAATTCTCCTGCTACGGTCCCATGGGTTTCGATATCGGCAACGTGCTCGCCCACCTGCTCATCAACTACTTCGCCCAAGGCGGACAACCGGGTTCGGACTGGCTGCTGAGGGCAATCGAAAATGTCTGGAACGGCTTCCATCAAGGGTTCGCGGCCCTATGGCGCGCCCATGCCTCCGGCGACGCCTACCCGAAAGACATGTTTGCTACCCCGGACGCCAATGCCGCGCTCGAAGAAGAACGCGAGAAGTACCTCAACCGCCTCTTCACCGAGACCCTTGGATTCTGCGGCGCCGAAATCCTGCGACGTGTCATCGGCTTCGCCCGCCCCGCAGATTTCACCGAGATCGACAACCCCGCCCGCCGCGCCGTCGCCGAGCGCCGCGCCCTGCGGCTCGCCCGCGATCTGGTGGTCGCCCCTCGCCGCTACCAGAACGCAACACACCTCACAGCTGCCGCTCGCAGGTTCTGACCTACCTCGCTGCCCACCACCGGCCATCACAGTCAAGCGAGGTTCGGAGACGGGTTCTCAACCCGCATTCAACTGAATCTCATCGTCCGCTTGTCCGCTGAAACCGCGGTGAGACCGCCGTGAAAGCGGGCGGGCGCAGGCTCTGTGCCAGAAGGAAGGCGACGCGAGCCCCCGGGGGCCGCGACAGATCGAAGGAGCACACAACCATGTCCATCACCCTTACCGACCAGGACAAGCTCACCCTGCGGACCGCCGCGTACGGCGCCGTCTCGCTGATGGCCGCCGCTGGTGCCGCCGGCTCGCCCCACAAGGCCGCCACCGAAGGCAGCATCGCCCTGACCTCCGCGACCGGCCTGGTCGGGCACGTCCTCGCCGAGAAGACAAAGATCAAGAACCTGAACGGCAAGTCCACAGCCGAACTCGCCTACCACGTGCTGCCCGCCCTGACGGCAACCATGAGCCTGCTCAAGAAGCAGGATCCGGCAGAGGCCGACAACTTCCGCAGCACCGTCATCGTCGCCATCGAAGCAGCCGCCCGGACCTGCCAGGGCGAGCCCAGCCCCACCATGGCCGAGATGGCCCGCAAGATCACCGAAGCCCTCGACGCCGCTTGACGGGATGGGGGCCGGGACTATCCGGCCGGATAGTCCCGTTCAGCGGTTGCGCCACTGGTTGCCACATGGCCCCGGTGCCAGGCACTCGGCCATGAGACGGGAGACGGGGATGGTCATCGAGCGGCTTCCTCAATGACGGGGGTGCCCAGCTGGGCGGGAGCAACGGGCAGGATTCCGGCACGCTGCAGGTGGGCGCGGGCGCCCTGGATCGCCTCCGGGGTGGTGGCGTACTCGCGGCCCTCCGAACGCAGCAGGTCCAGGGTGCCGACGGAGTCCAAAGCCTGGCGCTGGCCGGGCCGTACCCCGGAGGTCATCACGGCTATACCGCGCCGGTTCAGCTTGTGAACCGCGTCCTTGAGGACCAGCGCACCCGTGGCGTCCATCGTGGTGACCCGCGACATCCGCAGGATGACTACGCGCACGTCGGCAACCTCCGAGAGTTCGAGCAGGAAACGGTGCGCGCCGGCGAAGAACAGTGGTCCGTCGATCCGGTAGGCGACGATGTGCTCGGCCAGCAGCGCGTGCTCTTCATCGCTGTGCTCGCCGGGCAGGTCCGGGCGGAAATCCACCTGGTCCATCCGGGCCTGCATTGCCACCGCCCGCAGCGCCAGAGCGCCCGCGACCACCAGACCGATGATTACCGCGTACACGAGGTCGAGGGCGAGCGTGGCGGCGGCGGTCAGCACCAGCACGACGGCGTCGGAGCGGGTGGCCCGCGCCATCGCGCGCAGCGCACCGACCTCGACCATACGGATCGCGGTCGCCAGCAGGACACCCGCGAGCGCGGCGAGGGGGATCTTGGAGACCAGTGGGGCTGCCGCGAAGACGATCATGGCGAGGACCACGGCGTGGGTGAGCGCGGCAAGCCGGGAGCCGGCGCCACTGCGGACATTGACCGCGGTGCGGGCGATGGCAGCCGTCGCCGGGACGCCGCCGAACAACGGGGCGGCCAGGTTCGCGATGCCCTGCCCGAACAGTTCCTTGTCCGGGTCGTGTTTCTGGCCGACCGTCATACCGTCCGCGACGGTGGCCGACAGGAGCGACTCCAGGGCCGCGAGGGCCGCCACCGCCAGGGCCGGGGCAAGCAGCGAACCCAGCGCGGAAGCATCGATGAAGGCCAGCGATGGGGCGGGCAGCCCGGACGGCAGCTCGCCGATCGGGGCCGCCGCATCCAGGTGGAACAACTGGGCGCCAAGGGTCGCGGCGATCACCGCGACGATGGAGAAGGGGATGGTGGGCCGCCACCGCGCACCGAGCAGCATCACGGCAGCGACACCCACCGTGAGCGCGACGGCGGTCCAGTTCGGGGTCTTCGCGAACTCCTCGATCGCCCGCCAGGTCACCACCAGGACCTTGTCGCCCTCGGGCTTGGCCACGCCGAGCGCGTTCGGGATCTGCTGCAGAGCGATCACGCAGGCGATGCCGAGGGTGAAGCCCTCCACCACCGGGGCCGGGAGGTATTGCATGTACCGGCCGGCCTTGAGCAGGGCGAGCGCGATCAGCAGCACACCGGCCATCAGCCCCACGGTCAGCACCCCGCCGGGACCGTGCTGGGCGACGATCGGCACCAGCACCACCGTCATCGCACCCGTCGGACCGGAGACCTGGAGGTTCGAGCCACCGAACAGCGCTGCCAGTGCGCCCGCCACCACGGCGGTCGCCAGCCCGGCTTGGGCACCGAGGCCGGAGGACACGCCGAAGCCCAGCGCGAGTGGCAGGGCCACGATGGCGACGGTGAGTCCGGCAAGCAGGTCCCGGCGCGGGTTGCGTGCCATGACCGCGTAGTCGGCGCGGGCAGGCAGAAGGGAACGTACCCGGTCCCAGGACCGGGCAGGGAACGTGCTGCTCATCGCGAGGAGACCTCGGCTTCCCGCAGCTCCTCCAGGAGCTCGTTCTGCCCGGCCAGCATCTCGGTCAGGATGCGCCGCGCGGCACGCATCAGATCGGCCACGTCCCCGCCGGCCAGCTCATACACCACGGTCGCGCCCTCCCGGGTGGAGGTCACGATGCCCGAGCGGCGCAGCACCGCCAGCTGCTGGGACAGGGCGGAGGGCTCAACCTCGATCGCCGCAAGCAGCTCCCGTACTGGCATCGGACCGCTCTGCAGCAGCTCCAGCACCCGGATGCGCACCGGATGCCCCAGCATCCGGAAGAACTCGGCCTTGGCCTGATACAGCGGAACCGGCACGATCTCGAACTCTCCTCATCACCCCAAGAACAGGGGTGTCGCTTGGCGCCACGTCCACGTCCACGTCCACGTCCACGTCCACCTACGGACACAGCCGACACAGAATGTAGTAAATTGCAAAACTTTGCAATTCATGTAGCCACTACCTCGGTCGGCTTTGCCGTCACTTGACCGCGCCATAGTGACGCCATGAACACCCCGTGATCCGGCCGTATCTCTTGCCCACTTTTGAGAGCTGAATCACTGGACGGGTAGGTATCGGAGAGATAAGCCTCGGTTAAGTTAGGCATGCCTCACCACTTCCCGCGCCACCCTTGCCCTCACTGCCGTGGAGTCCGTATGCGCCCCATCCGTCTCTCCGCCGTCACCGCCACGGCCACCCTCGCCGCCCTGGCCGCCGTCACAGGCTGCGCCGACAAAAGCGACGCCAAGGGCGGCGACAGCGCCATCCAGGTCACTGCGGCCGACGACTCCTGCGAAGTGTCGAAGAAGGAGTTCCCCGCCGGGCACATCCAGCTCGACATCGAGAACAAGGGCTCCAAGGTCACCGAGGTCTACATCCTCTTCCCGGACGACCGCATCGTCACCGAGCTGGAGAACATCGGCCCCGGCCTCAAGCGCAACCTCACCGCCGAGGTGAAGGCCGGTTCGTACGAGATCGCCTGCAAGCCCGGCATGAAGGGCGACGGCATCCGCCAGAAGGTCACCGCCACCGGCGACGGCAAGGTCGCCAAACGCAGCCCGGAGATGGACGCCGCCGTCGCCGCGTACCGCAAGTACGCGCAGACGCAGGCCGACGAGACGCTGCCGAAGGCACAGGTCTTCGCCGACGCCGTGAAGGCCGGTGACATCGAGGCCGCGAAGAAGGCGTACGCCGACTCCCGTATCGGCTGGGAGCGCACCGAGCCGGTCGCCGAGTCCTTCGGTGACATCGACCCGAAGGTCGACCTCCGCGAAGACGGCCTGGAGAAGGGCCAGAAGTGGACCGGCTGGCACCGCCTGGAGAAGGCGCTGTGGCAGGACAAGAAGCTCGGCGCCGAGGAGAAGACCCTCGCCGACACCCTCATCGCGGACCTGACGGTCTGGCAGAAGAAGGTCGGTACGGCCGAGATCTCCCCGACCTCCATGGCCAACGGCGCGAAGGAACTGCTGGACGAGGTCGCCACCGGCAAGGTCACCGGTGAGGAGGAGCGCTACAGCCACACCGACCTGGTCGACTTCAAGGCGAACGTCGAGGGCGCGCAGAAGTCGTTCGAGCTGCTCAGGCCGGTCGCGTCGAAGAACGACCCGCAGCTCGTGACCGAGCTGGACAAGCAGTTCGGCGCGCTGAACACGCTGCTCGACAAGTACCGTAAGGACACCACCTCGTACGAGTTCACCTCGTACGACAAGGTCGGCAAGGCGGAGCGCAAGGAGCTCAGCGACGCGGTCAACGCGCTGGCGGAGCCGCTGTCCAAGCTCGCCGCCGCCGTTGTGAAGTAGAGGGGCGTTTCATGTCGGACGAGGAGTCCTTCGAGGCGACCGACAACAGTGGGCGGGCTCCGTCCCGTCGCTCGCTGCTCGGCTGGGGCGGCGCCGGGCTCGCCCTCGGCGCGAGTGCCGTCGGCGGCGCGGCCGTCGCCCTGGGTCATGGGGACGACGCCGTGCCCGCCGCCGCGAGCGGCGCGGCCGTCCCGTTCCACGGCGCGCACCAGGCCGGTATCGCCACCGCCGTACAGGACCGGCTGCACTTCGCGGCCTTCGACGTGAAGACCAAGGACCGCGCCGAACTGGTCCAGCTCCTGAAGGACTGGACCCGGGCGGCGGAGCGGATGACCGCCGGGCACGCCGTCGGCGAGGGCGCGTACGGCGGCGTCCCCGAGGCCCCGCCCGACGACACGGGCGAGGCGCTCGGCCTGCGGCCCTCGCGGCTCACGCTCACCGTCGGTTTCGGCCCTGCCCTGTTCGCCAAGGGCCGCTTCGGGCTGGAGAAGAGCCGCCCGGCGGCGCTGGTCGAGCTGCCGAAGTTCCCCGGCGACAACCTCGATCCGGCCCGCAGCGGCGGCGACCTGTGCGTCCAGGCCTGCGCGGACGATCCGCAGGTCGCGGTGCACGCCATCCGCCAGCTCGCCCGGATCGGCTTCGGCAAGGTCGCGGTGCGCTGGTCGCAACTCGGCTTCGGCAAGACATCGTCGACCACGCCCGACGCGCAGACCCCGCGCAACATGATGGGCTTCAAGGACGGCACCCGGAACATCTCGGGTACGGACGCGGCTGCGCTCGACCAGCATGTGTGGGTGTCCGGGAAGGACGGTCCCGCCTGGCTGGCCGGTGGCTCGTACCTCGTCGCGCGCCGGATCCGGATGAACATCGAGACCTGGGACCGTACCTCCCTCAAGGAGCAGGAGGACATCTTCGGCCGGGACAAGGGCGAGGGCGCACCGGTCGGCAAGGCCAAGGAGCGCGACGAACCGTTCCTGCCCGCGATGCTGCCGACCGCGCATGTGCGGCTCGCGCACCCGGACTCCAACGGCGGCGCGAAGCTGCTGCGCCGCGGTTACTCCTTCACCGACGGTACGGACGGTCTCGGCCGCCTGGACGCGGGGCTGTTCTTCCTCGCGTACCAGCGTGACGTCCACAAGGGTTTTGTGCCGGTGCAGCGCAGTCTGGCCGCGAGCGATGATCTCAACGAGTACATCCAGCATGTGGGTTCGGCGCTGTTCGCGGTTCCGCCGGGCGTCCGGGACACGGGCGACTGGTGGGGCCGGGCGCTGTTCTCGTAAGTCAGCACGTAAGTCGGCACTTACGTCGGCTCGTACGTCGGCTCGTACGTCACCTCGTACGCCGGAGGATGGAAGGAAACCGCCGTGTTCGGCAACTACCTGATCGGCCTGCGCGAGGGCCTGGAAGCCAGCCTGATCGTCTGCATCCTCGTCGCGTACCTCGTCAAGACCGAGCGGCGCGACGCGCTGCGTCCGATCTGGATCGGCATCGGCGTCGCGGTCGCCCTCTCGCTCGGCTTCGGATTCGCGCTCGAATACGGCTCGCAGGAGCTGACGTTCCAGGCGCAGGAGCTGCTCGGCGGCTCGCTGTCGATCATCGCCGTGTGCCTGGTGACCTGGATGGTCTTCTGGATGCGGCGCACCGCCCGCCACTTGAGGGCCGAGCTGCACGGCAAGCTGGACTCCGCGCTCCAGATGGGTACGGGCGCGCTCGCCGCCACCGCCTTCCTGGCGGTCGGGCGTGAGGGCCTGGAAACGGCGCTGTTCGTCTGGGCGTCCATACGGGCGGCCACCGACGAGAACAACAGCACACAGGAGCCGCTGATCGGCGTGCTGCTGGGCCTCGCGACGGCGATCCTGCTCGGCTGGCTGTTCTACCGGGGCGCGCTCAAGATCAACCTGGCCAAGTTCTTCACCTGGACCGGCGGCATGCTGGTGGTCGTGGCGGCCGGGGTGCTGGCGTACGGCGTGCATGACCTCCAAGAAGCGCGCTTCCTCGACGGTCTGGCCAACAAGGCGTTCGACATCAGCGCGACGATCCCGCCGGACAGCTGGTACGGGACTCTGCTGAAGGGCATCTTCAACTTCCAGCCGAATCCGACTGTCCTCCAGGTCACGGTGTGGGCCCTGTATCTGGTCCCGGCGCTCGGGCTGTTTCTGACCCCGGTAGGGTTCGCACGGTCAGTGGGGGTCGGGGTCAAGGAGCAGAAGGCGGCCGATGAGAAGGCTGAATCGGGATCAGGACCGGGGTCTGAGCAGGCCGGCTCGGGCGGCGACGGGGCTCGCCGCGATGACGGTGCTGTCCCTGACGGCGAGCGGTTGCGTGACGGTGCACGGGGAGCTGGAAGTCGTACCGGCGGCAACGAAGTCTGAGGCCGCGCGGGCTCTCAAGGATTTCACGGACGCGTACAACGCTGCCGACAAGGCGTACGACCCGGCCCTGGACGCGGCCCGGGTGACCGGTGCGCTCGGCGCCATCAATCAGGCCGGGTTGACCGCGCGGAGCGTCAACTACCCGGACGGCAACCCGCAGCATGTGCCGCTGGAGTTGACGGACGCGAAGTACACCATCCCGAAGAAGGCAGGCTGGCCGCGCTGGTTCGTCGCCGACGTGGATTCCAACCGCGACCGGGACACGGGCGCCGAGAACAACAGCTGGGTGCTGGTCTTCGTACGCCACAGCCCGGACCAGTTGTGGCAGGCGACGTATCTGACGATCCTCGCCCCGGACAAGATCCCGGTGTTCAAGACCGACGAGGACGGCTTGGCCGAGCCGGTTCCGGCGGACACCGACACGCTGACGGTCGCTCCCCGCGATCTGAGCGAGGAGTACGCCTCGTACATGCAGAACGGGAAGCCCGCGCACTTCAAGGACGGCCCGCACACCTCGGGCTGGCGCGATTCCCGTAAGAAGGACGCGACCGTGCTGGGGATGTCCACGCAGTACATCGACCAGCCGCTGGACACCGACCCGTACGGGCCGCTCGCGCTCACCACCGAGAACGGCGGGGCGATGGTCTTCTTCACCGTGCGCAACTTCGAACGGCAGACGGCGGCGAAGGGGCTACGGCTGAAGGTGACCGCGGATGTGAAGGCGCTGCTGACGGGTGAGGTGAAGTCCACGGTCACCAAGGAGCGGGTGTCCAGCCAGGCGGCCGTGGTGCCCCTGGGAGGCGCCGGCGGCGCGGACACGGAACCGGGGAAGGTCGAGGTGCTGGGCCGGCTGACGGGCCTGACCGCGGCCAAGGGCTCGTAGCCCGCAGCACGTAGCCCGCAGCCCGTAGTTCACAGCCCGTAGTTCACAGCAGTACGGCCGGAACCGGAAGAGATTCCGGCTCCGGCCCCTGCTTTCCCGCTCGGGTCAGCGGCCGAGCGGCCAGGCCACCTCGTGCTGGTCCACCTGCTGGTTCTCCCCCGCGTACCGCGCGCACGCGTCCGTCAGCGCCTCCAGCAGCGTCAGCGGGTCCGGCAGCGGATGCTCAAGACCCCGCAGCCAGGTGACCTCCAGCTCACCGGGGAGCCGGGCCGGCGGTACGAGGACGTAGCTGCCGCGGCAGTGCCAGCGCAGCCCCGGGTGCTCGTCCATCGTCTCGGGGTGGCAGTCCAGCTCGCAGGGCCACCACTCGTCCTCGTCCTCGGGCGTGCCGCGGGTGGCGGTGAAGAACAGCATCCGGTCCCCGCCGGACTCGGCGACCGGGCCGACGTCGATGTTCTGCTCAAGGAGCCGGGCGAGGGCGCGCCCGCCCGCTTCCAGCGGGACGTCCAGGACGTCGTGAACCACTCCGGTCGCGGTGATGAAGTTGGCCTCGGGCTCGCCGGCCGCCCACCGTTCGATCTGGGCGGGGTCCGTCGTGGACTGCGTCAGCCAGGCGAACGAGACGGGGTGGCGACCCGGGGTCGGGCAGCCGACACGGTCGCAGGAACATCGGTAGGCGACGGGGTACGCGGCGGGCGCGAGCGGCAGTCCGGCGGCGGCAGCGGCCAGCAGCAGGGTCTCGCGGCGGGAGTCCTCGGCGTCGGTGTTCTTCGGGCGGCGGCGCAGCCACTGGGGCAGCCTGCTCTCCCGGGGAAGCCTGTTCTCCGTGCCGCGGTAGCGGCCGATACCGTCGCCCATCTATCCCCTCACACCTCAAGTTCGCGCCCGGTGGACTCTGCCATGGTCCCACCATCCTGGTCTCCGGCTCGCCACAGTCCCAACCGAGGGGGTGCTCAGAGCATTCCGCCTGGGGCATTTCATGAGCCCCTGAGCGCCCCTCAGTGCGCCCTCAGCGCCTGGCGGCGATGCCGTGCAGGGCGTACTCGACGATCGCGTCCGCGTACTCGTGGGTGAGCGGCAGAGTACGCAGCAGCCAGCGGGCGGTGAGCGGTCCGGTGAACAGTTCCAGGGCGGTACGGGGGTCGATTCCGGGGCGTACGTCCCCGGTTTCCTGGGCGGAGCGCAGGCGCTTCACGTACAGCTGGAGCTGCGGTTCGAGGAGCTTCTCCACGAACTGGGCGCCGAGCTCGGCGTTGACCATGCCCTCGGCGGCGAGCGCGCGGGTGGGGCCGTCGTAGGCGGGACTGTTCAGTTCGTCGACGGTGGCGCGGAGGACGAGTTTGAGGTCGGCTTCGAGGTCGCCTGTGTCGGGGATCTCACTCTCGCCGCCGCCGTCGTCGCCGACGTCGGCGGCCTGGGCGGTGAGGTCGAGGTAGGCCTCCAGGAGGACGGCCGCTTTGGAGGGCCACCAGCGGTAGATCGTCTGTTTGCCGACGCCCGCGCGGGCGGCGATGCCCTCGATGGTCGTCTTGGCGTAGCCGGTCTCGGCGACGAGGGCGAGGGCCGCGTCGTAGATGGCGCGGCGGGAGCGCTCGCTGCGGCGAGTGGAGTCGGGCGCCTTGGGCGGCGGCTGGGTCATGAGGTCAATCTACCAACGGCCCGGATCGAGACGTATCGTCTCGGACGCGTGACCGTCCTGGTGGGTGGCCGTCCCGGTGGGTGGCCGTCCGGGTGCCGGTCAGTTTGCGGGTACGGCCCTGACCACGGCGCAGAGGACGGCGTGGCCCTTCGACAACAGGTCCGCGTCGGGCACAAAGGACGGGGGGCGGCGGGGCTCCGCGCTGCTGGGCGCGGGTGTGTGGCATTCACCGTCACTGATGGGGCAGTGGACCGGGTCGAGTTTCCCTGTGAGGCAGTCGACCGGTTCCTGTGACGCGTACGGCGACGGGGGCGTAACGGAGGGTGCGCTCTGTTTGATGAACTCGGTGGCGACGTATCCGGAGAGGGCGATGAAGGCCGCGGCGGCGGCCGCCAGTCGGGCGGGCCTGCGTATGCCCCGGGTCAGTCGTCGTCTCCAGTACACAAGACGGTAGTAGTGCCTGAGCACTGCCGTCCCCCCTTCGTGCCTCTTCGTGCCTCTTCGTGATGAGTGCCCTGCCTTGGCCACCGTACAAGTCGTGTACGACACCAGCCTTCTGCGGTGCGCGGAGGCATCTGCGAACCTGCTGAGAGGCCTCACCATGGCTGCACGCGGACCATCCGGTCTGCGTCCCGTCCGTGTCCCGTCTGTGTCCCGTCTGTGCCCCGTGCCAGCCGTCGTACGTGAGGAGCCCTCATTGAGACCATCGCGCTCGTCGTCGTCGCGTGACGCCTCGCCGCGCCGCTATCTGATGTGCCCGCCGGACCACTTCCAGGTCACGTACTCCATCAACCCGTGGATGGATCCCGCGAAGCCGGTGGATCTACGGCTCGCGCTCGCGCAGTGGGAGGACCTGCGGGACCGCTACCGCTCGCTCGGCCACACCGTCGAACTCCTCGACCCGCGCCCCGGGCTGCCCGACATGGTCTACGCGGCGAACGGCGCTACGGTCATCGACGGCCGGGTGCTGGGCGCGCGTTTCGCGCATCCGGAGCGGGCGGCCGAGGCCGCGGTCCATCTCGACTGGTTCCGGGCACACGGCTTCACCGAGATCCACGAGCCCGCGCACATCAACGAGGGCGAGGGCGACTTCGCGGTCACCGCCTCCTATCTCCTGGCCGGGCGCGGCTTCCGCTCCAGTCCGCTCTCGCACGATGAGGCGCAGGAGTTCTTCGGCCGCCCGGTCATCGGTCTCGACCTGGTGGATCCGCGCTACTACCACCTGGACACGGCGCTGAGCGTTCTGGACGAGGCGGCGGACGAAATCATGTACTACCCGGGCGCGTTCTCCGCGGGCAGCCGCTCCGTACTGGCGCGGCTCTTCCCCGACGCCCTGATCGCGGACGAGCCCGCGGCGGCGGCGCTCGGCCTGAACGCGGTGAGCGACGGCCGCCATGTGCTGCTGCCGCAGACGGCGGTGGGGCTGTTCGGGCCGCTGCGGGAGCGCGGGTTCGAGCCGATGGGCATGGATCTGGGCGAGCTGCTGAAGGGCGGCGGCAGCGTGAAGTGCTGTACGCAGGAGCTGCGCGCCTGACGCCTCAGGCCCCTGGCGTGGGCTCCGGCGGCCACTCGTCGCCCCACGCCACATCCCGCGCCGCCCGGTACCGCGGGCCATGGCGTTTGGTGACCGTTTCGCGGCCCAGGGCCTCCGGGCTTTCCGCCGTGCACAGGTCGAGCAGGACCAGGCCCTTGCGGATCTGGGGCTTGCGGGTCACGCGCCCCGGTGCCGGGACGGACGGAAAACGGGTCGCCGCCACGTAGCTGAACTTCTCGTCCTCGTACGCGAGTGAGCCGCCCTTCACCTGGCGGTGCAGCGAGGAGCGGCTGACCCGGGCCGCGAAATGGCACCAGTCCGTGCCCGGTTCGATGGGGCAGTCCGCGCTGTGCGGGCAGGGCGCGGCGATCGTCATGCCCGCCTCGATCAGCTGGGCGCGGGCCTCAATGATCCGGGCGTAGCCGTCCGGGGTGCCCGGTTCGACGATCACGACGGCCTGGGCGGCCCGCGCGGCCTCGGCGACGACCGCGGAACGGCCCTGCGCGGTGAGCTCCTTGAGCACGTACGAGACCGTGACGAGATCGGTGCTCTCGATACGGATCGCCGCGCTGATCCGCGAGCGCCGCCACTCGACGTCGGCCAGCGCCGGAACCCCCGAGGCTCCGGCCAGTTCCCGGCCCAGTGCCAGCGCGGGCTCCGCCCAGTCCAGCACGATGGTGCGCGGGCCGCCCCCGCTCCCACCCTCCTGCGCCTCGCCCTCCCACGCCTCGGCTACGGCCCAGGTCGCCGCGCCCGTGCCGCCGCCGATGTCGGTGTGGGTGGCCGGGGCCCACTCGGGGGCCGCCGCCCGCAGAGCGGCGAGCGCGGACCGTACCGCCTCGAATGTCGCGGGCATCCGGTACGCGGCGTACGCGACGACATCGGAGCGGTCGCGGAGCACGGGCGCGTCGGTCGGGGTGTCACCGCGGTAGCTGGCGATCAGCCGTTCGACGGCCTGTGCCGCTTGCGTGGGCGGCAGCCCGTCCAGCAGCCCGGCAAGGGCGCTGCGCAGGGATTCCGCGGTGGAGAGAGTGACGTTCACCAACAGATTTTATCCCCATGGCGTTGCTACGCTGACGGCCGTCGCCGGACACGCTCGGTGCAACACCGCTCACGGGGGGACCATGAGACAGAGGGTCGTACGTGTGGCCCTGCTCGCCGGGCTGATCGTACTGGCGCTGCTGCTCCTGGCCAGCATGTGTGGTGGGGGCAACGGGGGCGGCAGCAAAAGCGACGGCGACAACTCCCCCGCGCCAGTACGGCACAGCGCGGCCCCCCTGACCCGGCTCACCGTCCCCTCCGCCTACGACACCCGGCGGGGCTGGGAACTCCCCGACGCCTCGCCCGAGTACGCCATCGCGCGGGACAGCGGCCGTATCGCGTATCTGGAACGCGTCGCGGAATCGCGGTTCCGGCTCCGGACGCTCGACGCGGCGACCGGCAAGCCCGGCTGGGCCGGGCAGCCCTGGCATCCGCCCGCCTCCCCCTCCCCCGACAGCGCCCCGGACACCTTCCCGCGCCTGCTGTCCGTCGCCAAGGACGGCCGGGAGTACTTCGTGACCTGGTCGTTCGGCACGGTGGACGAGGACGCGCTGACCACCGCGGGCACCTTCGTCACGCTCGACGTGTACGACGCAGCCGACGGCGCCCGCCGGCGGGTCGAGCTCCCGTGGCCCGCCGCGCCGACCGTCTCGGGCACAGGCCCCGGCATCGTCGTCTCCGACGGCCGCGCCCGCAGCGCGGTCGTCGACCCGGTCTCCGGTGAGGTGACCCAGATCCCGGAGGCGTCGCTCGGTTACCCCAGGGGCTGTGCGGGCTGCCGCCGGCTGACCGAGGTGCGCGGAGTGACCGAGAAGGGGCTGCTGGTCAGCGGGGACACCGGCTTCTGGGTCCGCGGCGGCTGGTACAGCGGCAGGTCGGCGCCCTCCCGCACCGATCGCGCCTCGGGCGTGCCGACGTCGGTCGCCCCCGGATACGTACTCGCCAAGTGGCAGCCGGTGAAGGGCAGCAAGGAAGCCGCCGCGTACGACATCTGGGCGGTGCACGAGGCGGCCGGCGGGAAGGCGCTGGCCAAGGCGCAGTGCCACAAACCGGCGATCGAGCCGGGCGTGTATCCGCAGGCGGTGCTCTCGCCCGGGGGCGGTTATCTGGTCGCCGGGAATCTCGCGTTCGACCTGGAGCGGCGCAAGGCGTACTGCTTCGAGCAGTCGGACGGTTCGAAGCCGCTGACCCTGACGACGGTGACCGACTCGGGTGTGGCGTACGGCGCGACGAGCGCGCGCAGCCCGGCGGACGCGCTGGCGGGCGGCGGTGCGCCGATCGAACTGGACCTGGCCGCCGCGGTGCCCGAGGCGCTGTCCCCCAATGTCCGGCTGCCGGCCGCGGAGGTCGCGGGCGTCGGCCTCTTCAGCTGGACGGACTCGAAGGACCGGCTGCACCTGATCGGATACCCGCGCCGGAAGCAGTAGTTCATGACGCGGTAGTTCATGAAGCAGTAGTTCATGAACTACCGCTTCATGAAGCAGTGTTCATATCGCCTGGGCGCGGCGCTCCCACGGACGGCACAGCCCCAGGAAGCAGCCCAGCGCGCCCAGAGCGCACACCACTTGCACCACGGCCATCGGAACCGCCGTCTCCTCCCCCGCGATCCCGACGAGCGGGGAGGCAACGGCGCCGATGAGGAACGAGGCCGTGCCCATCAGTGCGGACGCCGAGCCCGCCGCGTGCCCGGTACGCGTCAGGGCCAGGGCGTTCGTATTGGGCAGCGTCACGCCCATCGCCGACATCAGTACGAACAGGGCCGCGGCGACGGGGAAGAGGCCCACCTTCCCGAAGACCCCAGTGGTCATCAGCAGCAGCGCGGTCGCGGCCAGCGCGACGGCGGCCAGCGCGAAGCCGAGCACCTTGTCCATGCTGATCCGGCCCATCAGCACCCTGCCGTTGATCTGGCCGCCGGCGATCAGGCCGATGGAGTTGAGGCCGAAGAGCAGGCTGAAGGCCTGCGGGGACGCGCCGTAGATCTCCTGCACCACGAACGGCGAGGCGGCGACGTACGCGAAGAGCGCGGCGAAGGCGAGGCCGCCGGTGAGCAGGTAACCGGTGAAGAACCGGTCGGCCAGCAGTCCGCGCATCGTACGCAGTGCCTGGCCGACGCCGCCGCTGTGCCGCCGCTCCGGGGGCAGGGTCTCGTGCAGCCACTTCACGGCGACGAGGGTGAGCAGGATGCCGACGACGGTGAGGACGACGAAGATGCCGCGCCAGTCGGTGAACCGCAGCACCTGGCCGCCGATCAGCGGCGCGATAATCGGCGCGACGCCGGAAATCAACATCAGGGTGGAGAAGAACCGGGCCATCTCCACGCCGTCGTAGAGGTCACGGACCACCGCGCGGGCGATGACGATACCGGCCGCGCCCGCGAGCCCCTGCAGCAGCCGGAAGCCGATCAGGAGTTCGGCGGTGGGGGCGAACGCGCACATGGCGGTGGCGACGACGTACAGGACCATGCCGGTGAGCAGCGGGCGTCGGCGGCCCCACTTGTCGCTCATCGGGCCGACGACGAGCTGGCCGAGGGCCATGCCGGCGAGGCAGGCGGTGAGGGTGAGCTGAATGGTCGCGGCGCTCGCGTCGAGGGACTCGGTCACCGCGGGCAGGGCCGCGAGGTACATGTCCATGGAGAGCGGAGTCAGCGCGGAGAGGCCACCGAGGACGAAGGTGACGAGGAGACCGGCGCGGCGGGCTGCGACGAGGGGCGGGGCCGCGGCCTGTGCGAGTTCGGGAGCGGATGCGGATGCGGAATCGGGTGCCCGGTCGGCGTGGGATATGTGTCCTGGCGTGGTTCGGCCGCTCTCCGGCATCAACAGCTCCATTTCCTTGAATGCGCATCTATGCTCTCAGCTCATCCGGAATGGTCGAGACCGTATTTTGGGGTGGGCATGAGCAGGACTGTGCGCTGGGGTGTGCTGGCGACGGGCGGGATAGCGGCAAGGTTCACGGCTGATCTGCTGCGATTGCCGGATACAGAGGTGGTGGCGGTGGCATCCCGCACCGAAGCGTCCGCCAAGGCGTTCGCCGATCAATTCGGGATCGCCAGAGCGTACGGAGACTGGGCGTCGCTCGCCGCCGACGAGGACGTCGACGTGGTGTACGTGGCGACCCCCCACTCGGCGCACCGCGCGGCGGCCGGGCTCTGCCTGGAGGCCGGAAAGGCGGTGCTGTGCGAGAAGCCGTTCACGCTGAACACCGCCGAAGCGGAGGAGCTCGTCGCCCTGGCGCGGGAGCGTGGCAGCTTCCTGATGGAGGCCATGTGGATGTACTGCAACCCGGTGATCCGCGCTGTCGCGGACCTCGTACGAGACGGGGCGATCGGCGAAGTCCGTGCCGTACAGGCCGACTTCGGTCTGCAGGGCCCCTTCGCGCCTGACCACCGGCTGCGTGACCCGGCGCAGGGCGGCGGCGCGCTGCTCGACCTCGGCATCTACCCGGTCTCGTTCGCGCAACTGCTGCTCGGCGAGCCCGACCGCGTACAGGCGGAAGCACTGCTCTCCCCCGAGGGCGTCGATCTCCATACGGGCATGCTGCTCGGCTGGGACTCGGGCGCGACGGCGCTGCTCTCCTGCTCGATCACGGCGGGGACACCGGTGACGGCTTCGGTGACGGGCACGACAGGCCGTATCGAGCTGCCGCACGGCTTCTTCTTCGCGGACCGGTTCACGCTGCACCGCGACGGGCGGGAGCCGGAGGAGATCGTGACGGAGGGCTGGCACGACGGCCTGCACTACGAGGCAGCGGAGGTGATGCGCTGTGTGCGGGCGGGCGAGACGGAGTCGCCGATGGTTCCGCTGGACGGCACCCTGGCCGTGATGCGGACGCTCGACGCGGTACGTGACCGCATCGGCGTCCGCTATCCGGGAGAGGCCACAGAGGACCGGGCAGTGCCGGCTATGGGGGCTATACGGGCTTGAGGCCCGGGTCACCCGCCTCGGTCACGAACGACGCGGCGGTGGTGAGGGGCGCCCCCGGCGTGGTGACGGCGGTGACGGTCTTGAAGTCGGTGCGCGCCTGCTGCTCGCCGAGCGTGATGGTCAGATAGCCGCGGCGGCCGTTGTAGAACCGCAGGTGCGGGTTGGCCTGGGTGAGGTTGTCCCAGTTGGCGGGCTTGTCGGCGCCGTCCTTGCCGCTGGTGATGGACGTGGCGACGAGTTCGGTGCCGACGGTCCGTGAGGCCGGGTCGTTCCAGTCCTTCTTCAGGTCGAAGCCGTATCCGACATGCACATCGCCGGTGAGGACCATCAGGTTCTCGATGCCCGCCGCCTCCGCGCCGGCCAGCAGGCGGTCGCGCGAGGCGGTGTAGCCGTCCCAGGCGTCCATGCTCACATTGAAGACGGGCGTGGGCAGGTTGCGCCGCTGCGCGAAGACGACCTGCTGCGGGACGACGTTCCAGCGTGCGCGGGAGCTCTGCCACCCGTCCAGCAGCCAGCGCTCCTGCTCCGCTCCGGTCATGCTGCGCGAGGGGTCCGCGGTGTCGGGTCCCGGGGTCTGCCAGCCGTCGCCGTACGCCTGGTTGGAGCGGTACTGGCGGGTGTCGAGGATGTCGAACTGCGCGAGCTGCCCGAAGTGCAGGCGGCGGTAGAGGCGCATGTCGGGACCGTCGGGCTGCTGGGGGCTGCGCAGCGGCTGGTTCTCCCAGTACGCGCGGTAGGCGGCGGCCCTGCGCAGCAGGAACTCCTCCGGCGGTACGTCGTTCTCGGGGATTCCGTCCGCGTAGTTGTTCTCGGTCTCGTGGTCGTCCCAGGTGAGGACGAAGGGGTGCGCGGCGTGCGCGGCCTGGAGGTCGGGGTCCGACTTGTAGAGGCCGTAGCGCAGCCGGTAGTCCTCCAGGGTGACTGTCTCGCGGTTGAAGTGGGCGGGCAGCCGGCGGTCGGTGTAGTTGCGCGCGCCGCCGACGGCGGTGACGGCGTACTCGTAGAGGTAGTCGCCGAGGTGGAAGACGGCGTCCAACTCTTCCTCGGCGAGATGCTTGTACGCGGTGAAGTAGCCGTCGTGGTACGCCTGGCAGGACACGGCGGCGAGGCGCAGTTCGCTGATGCGGGCGGAGCGGGCGGGGGCGGTGCGGGTCCGGCCGGTCGGGCTGATCCAGTTACCGGCGCGGAAGCGGTAGTAGTACGGGCGGTCGTTGTCGAGGCCGCCGACCTCGACGTGGACGCTGTGGTGGAACTCCGGGTGGGCGGTGACGGAGCCACGTCTCGCGATGCGGGTGAAGCGGGGGTCGTGGGCGAGCTCCCAGCGCAGCTGGATCCTGGCCTGGGGCAGGCCGCTGTCGGGCTCGTACGGGCGGGTGGCGAGGCGGGTCCACAGCAGTACGGAGCCGGGCTGCGGGTCGCCGGAGGCGATGCCGAGCGTGAAGGGATCCTCGGTGATCTTCTTGGCGTCGAGCTCGGCCGCCTGGGCCGTGCCGGGCAGATTGACGGCGAAGGCGAGCGCGGCGGCGGCGCCGGTGACGGTGAGGAACCTGCGGCGGCCGATGTGGCGTGCGGCGGCCCTGAACTCGGGTGCGTGTGTGTCGCGGCTCTGCGAGTGAGTCATGTGCCCCTCCCCTGTGGTGTTTTGTCAGTCGCATTGGAGTGGGGCGCGACGACCACAGGTTGTCAAGGACACAACATCCGGGTGGCCGCCGGATGCCATCCACACGCCGGTACGCTGCGCGTTCATGAATTCAATGGCTTCAACGGCGAGGGACGCGAGGGTCGCGGTAATTACGGGAGCGGGCTCGGGCATTGGCCGGAGCGTCGCACTGACGCTGGCGGAGGTCGGCTGGTCGGTGGCACTGGCGGGCCGCCGGGCACAGGCGCTGGAGGTGACGGCGGCGCTGGTGGGGCGGGGGCCGGAAGTGCTGTGCGTGCCCACGGATGTGACGGCGCCTGAGGAGGTGGCCGCGCTGTTCGCGGCGGTACGGGAGCGGTACGGCCGCGTGGATCTGCTCTTCAACAACGCGGGCACGTCGGGGCCGGCGGGCGTGCGGTTCGAGGACCTGACGTACGAGGGGTGGCGCAAAGTGGTGGACGTGAACCTGACGGGCGCGTTCCTGTGCGCGCAGGCGGCGTTCCGGGCGATGAAGGAGCAGACGCCGCAGGGCGGCCGGATCATCAACAACGGCTCGATTTCGGCGCATGTGCCGCGCCCGAACTCGGCTCCGTACACGGCGACGAAGCATGCGATGACGGGGCTGACGAAGTCGCTGTCGCTGGACGGGCGGGCGTACGGGATCGCGTGCGGTCAGATCGACATCGGCAACGCGGCTACGGAGATGACGGCGCGGATGCGGACGGGAATCCTCCAGGCGAACGGGGAGTTGGCGGCGGAGCCGGTGATGGACGCGGGGGATGTGGCGCGAACGGTGCGTCATATGGCGGAGCTGCCGCTGGAGGCGAATGTGCAGTTCGTGACGGTGATGGCGACGGGGATGCCGTACATCGGGCGGGGCTGACAGCGGCTCTTTCCGGCCGGACGGAAAGTGACATACAACGTTCCGCACGGGCCTTGGACTCTTCCCACTGGGATCATTTGGTCCCCTCTGCGCTCAACAACAGCAACGAGGGTGAAAGTTGCAGCACACGAAACGCAGCCTCATTGGTGTGGCCGTCGCCGTGACGGCGCTGGCGCTCACCGCCGGATTGACCACTCCGGTACTGGCCGCCGCACCCGCGGAGACGAAGCCGGGCGACACGGCCACGGCCACCGGTACCGCCACCGCCACCGCCACCGCCACACGCTGGATCACCTTGCTCACCGGCGACACGGTGGCCGTCGACGCGAAAGGTAAGCCTGTCCAGATCGTCCATGGCAAGGGACGCGAGTCCATTCCCATCAGCATCCAGCGGACCAACGACAGCACGCTCGTCATCCCGCACGACGCACAGCGACTGATCAACGAGGGCCGCGTCGACGCCCGGCTGTTCGACGTCGCCGAGCTCGGCAAAGCCGAGTACCGGAAGCGTGAGAGAACCGGACTGCCGCTCATCGTCAGCTACGAAGGCTCAGGCAGTAAGTCGACCCAGGCAAAAGCCTCCGAAGCCGCGAAATCCCGGCTCCGCGCCAACGACGCGGCGAAGGTCGACCGGTCCTTCCCGCGGCTGAACGCGGACACGGTGAGCGTTCCCGCCAAGGAGACAGAAAGTGTCTGGGAGACACTCATCGACGCTTCGGGGTCCGGTACGGCCCCCGGCATCGAGCGGATCTGGCTCGACAGCATCCAGAAGGCCAGTCTGGACAAGAGCGTTCCGCAGATCGGCGCGCCCGAGGCGTGGGCGAAGGGATATGACGGGAAGGGCGTGCGGATAGCGGTCCTGGACACCGGAGTCGACGAAACCCATCCGGACCTTCAGGGCCGGCAGGAAGCCGAGCAGAACTTCTCCGACGCGGCGGACGCCAAGGACCGCGTCGGCCATGGCACCCATGTGGCCTCGATCGCCGCCGGGACGGGCGCCAAGTCGGAAGGAAAGTACCGGGGCGTTGCTCCCGGCGCCCGCATTCTCGACGGAAAGGTGCTGGACGACAAGGGCAACGGATGGACGTCCGGCGTTCTCGCCGGCGTGGAATGGGCCGCCGCCCAGAACGCCGACGTGATCAACCTCAGCCTCGGCGGCCCTGACACTCCGGAACTCGACCCGCTGGAAGAGGCCGTCAACAAGCTCTCCGCCGAACGCGGCATCCTCTTCGTGACCGCCGCGGGCAATTCCGGCCCCAAGCCGGGCAGCATCGGCTCGCCGGGCAGCGCGGACGCCGCGCTCACCGTGGCCGCCGTCGAAAAGAACGACTTCTTCGCGGGCTTCTCCGGCCGTGGGCCGCGCCTCGGCGACGGAGCGCTCAAGCCGGACATCACAGCGCCCGGTGTGAACATCGTCGCCGCCTCCGCACCCGGCAGCATCATCGCGGAGCAGGAGGGCGAGGACCCGCCGGGCTATGTCGCCCTCTCGGGGACCTCCATGGCAACGCCGCATGTGGCGGGCGCCGCCGCGCTGCTCAAGCAGCAGCACCCGGACTGGACGAGCAGAGAGCTCAAGGCGGCCCTTGCCAACAGTGCCAAGCCGGGTGACGCAGACGTGTTCGCCCAGGGCAACGGCCGCGTCGACGTGGCCGCGGCGCTGAAGGCCACCGTCATCGCCGAACCCGCCTCGGTCAGTTTCGGAACGCAGTCCTACCCGCACACCGACGACGAGCCGGTGACGAAGAAGGTCACGTACCGCAATCTCGGCAGCGAGCCCATCTCCCTCGACCTGTCGATAACGACCGTAGGCCCCGACGGCAAGCCGGCAATCGCAGGCATGTTCACGCTGGCGGCTCAGCAGGTGACCGTCCCCGCGGGCGGCACAGCCGAGGTCGACTTGACCGCCGACACCCGGCTGGGCGGTGACCTCGACGGTGAGTACGGCGCGACCGTGACGGCCACGGGCGGGGGCCAGACGATACGCACCGCGGCGGCGGTGGAGCGACAAGTGGCGTCGTACCTCGTGACGGTCAATCACGTGGACCGCAACGGCAAACCGTCCGACGACTACGTAGCCGCGTTCTCCGGCCTTACCGGGCCCGGCACCGCGAAGGATTACGCCGACTACGACAGCGACGGCAGCTACACGGTACGGGTGCCCAAGGGCGTCTACGTCCTCGGGGGGACGATCTGGACCCTCATCGGGGATGACGCCTATCGCTCCGACCGCATCTACGCGCCCAATTTCGTGGTCTCCGAGGACACCACGGTGACCTTGGACGCCCGGACCACCAAGCCCGTCAACGTCACGGGACCCGACCCCGCTGCCGCGAGCAGGAGCGCCACCACCTACTTCGATCTGGTCACCCCCGGCCTCGAGTTCATGAGCGGCCATGTGACCGCTTCATTCGAAAACTACGGCAGCGCACACCTCGGCCCGGAGTTGGCCCTGGCGGACAGCACGCTGTACGAGCAGTTCAGGACGAACTCGGAGAAGGACTCGAAGGAATATCAACTCGCCTACGGAGGACTGGTGACTCGGCTGGCCTCCGGTTACCAGCGCCATGCCGAAGCCGGCGACCTCGCCGAAGTCACGGTGAGGTCCGGTGCGTCCGTCCCCGGCAAGACCGGCTGGTTGCTCCTGATGCCCCAGGACGACGGCTCCAACGGCAGCTCCCTCGGTACCAGCAGGAGTCAGCAACTGCCGGCTGTCACGACGTCGTATGTGAACACCGCGGGCACCACCTGGGAGTTCTGGCTGGAACAACGCTCCAACAATCCCTTTACCCTGCCTGAGACCATGTACCAGACCGAACCGAAGACGTACGAGGCGGGGAAGAGGTACCGGCAGGACCTCGGCATCGGCGTCTTCGGGCCAACAGTCGGGAACTGGCGGGGAGTCTTCCGCGAGGGCGACGCGATCACCGGCTGCCTGCCCTTCTTCGCGGACAGCGACGGCAGCACAGGCCAGTATTCAGCTTCTGACGCGGGGAAGACGACCCTCTACCGCGAGGGCGTCGAGGTCGGATCCGTCGCGGAGCCGATGGACTGCCAGAGCAAGCCCTTCAGGGTAACCGCGGACAAGGCGAACTATCGCCTCACCTCCACCGCCACCCGGCGCGACGATATCGCCGCAACCTCCACCGAGGTCACCGCCACCTGGACGTTCAACTCCCAGCAGACGACGGCCCGCACCGCACTGCCCATCTCCGTGGTCCGCTTCACACCGCGACTCGACGCCGACTCCACGGCCAAGGCCGGGGCACTCACCAAGGTCCCGATAACGGTCCAGGGTCCGGCGGCGGGCAAGAACCTCAAGTCCCTCACCATCGAAGCCAGCTACGACGGCAAGACCTGGAAGAAGGTCCCCGTCATCAAGGGAGCGATGCTCGTACTCAACCCCAAGGCCGGACAGGGCATCTCCTTCCGGGCCACCCTCTCCGACAAGCAGGGCAACACCCTCACGCAGACCATCCGCAACGCCTACCTGGGCAAATGACCTCCAGGTCATGACACCCGTGACATGACACCAAGGGCGGCCCGGCGGAGCGCGACTCCGCCGGGCCGCTCCTCGTCAGGGCATGTCGAAGCGCGTTACTCCCCGAACCGCACCGGCAAGTACTTGATGCCGTTGATGAAGTCCGACCGCATCCGCTTCGGCTCCCCTGTCAGCTCCATCGCCGGATATCTGCGCAGCAGCTCTCGCGTCAGCGACTTGATCTGCGTACGCGCGAGCCCCGCCCCCAGGCAGAAGTGCGGCCCTCCGCCCCCGAAGGTCAAGTGCTCGTTCGGGGTGCGGCGGAGGTCGAAGGTGTCCCCGTCCGGGAACACCGACTCGTCACGGTTCGCCGAGGTGTAGTACAGCACCGCCTTCTGCCCCGACTTGATCGGCACGCCCCGCATCTCGGTGTCCCGCGTCGCCGTCCGCCGGAAGTTGTGGATCGAGCCGTTCCAGCGCAGGAACTCCTCCGTCGCCGTCGTCCACAGCGCCTCGTCGTCCAGCCCCGCCACCAGCTCCGCCCGCGCCTCCGGCTGCTCGATCAGCGTCAGGGCCGCCCCCGCCAGCAGGTTGCGCGTCGTCTCGTTGCCCGCCACGCACAGCGTCACAAAGAACATGTCGATCTCGTGCGCGCTCAGCCGCTCCCCCTCCACCTCCCCATGGACGAGCGCGCTGAGGATGTCGTCGCGCGGGGACTCACGGCGCGACGCCGCGAGCGCGTCGCAGTACGCGTAGATCTCCGCGGCAGCGTTCTGCCCGTCCTCCGGCGAGGTACTGAAATCCGGATCCTGGAAGCCCACCATCCGGTTGCTCCACTCGAAGACCCGGTCCTCGTCCGCCTCCGGGACGCCGACCATTTCGCAGATCATCTGCAACGGCAGCCGGGCCGCGAGCTCCTCGACGAAGTCGACCTCGTACCCCTTCCGCGCCACGGAAGAGGCCAGCTCGGCCGCCCGCCGCTGGATGTCCTGGGAGAGTTTGCGGATCATGCGCGGCGAGAAGGCGGTGGACACCAGCCTCCGGTAGCGCGTGTGCTTGGGCGGGTCCATCCCCACCAGAGTGAGCCCCAGGCTCTCCAGCGCGGCCGGTGTCTGGTCCCGGATGAAGAAGGAGCCGAGCTCCACCGACCACAGTTCGGGGTCGCGGCTCGCGGCGATGATGTCCTCGTGCCGGGTGAAGGCGAAAAAGCCCTGGTTGTCGGGTACTTCGTGCCAGTGGACCGGGTCCTCGCGGCGCAGCCGCGCGAACTGCTCGTGCGGGACTTCCCTCGCCCAGGTGTCCTCAAGGAGGTCGATCACGGCTCTGCTCCTCTCGTGGAGAGGCCGAGCAGTCCGCTCAGCCCGTCGATGATCAACTGCTGTGGCATGGCTCGCGGTTCGAGCCGGTACTGCATCGCGCAACCGAGGAGCGCGCCGAGGACCAGACCGCCGGTCTCCTCGGGCGAGCGGGGCAGTACGGTTCCGGTGGCGGCGGCCCAGTCGGCAAGCCCCTCGCCGAGCTCGGCACGTATCTCCGCATAGCGCTCGGCCAGTCGCGCGCCGACGAGCGGGTCCCGGGCCCCGTACAGCCAGAGCTCGACCTCCAGCAGCAGCCAGGCGTCGCCGCGGTCCTCGGCGGGGCGGGTGATGCTCTGCCACATCGCGGCGAAGTGCGTGCCGGGGTCCGGCGCCCGCGAGAGCGCGCCCGCCAGTTGGCCGACGGTGCGTTCCTTCCACACCTCGAGGAGGGCGAGCAGCAGCCCCTCCTTGCCCCCGAAGTGGCTGTAGAGCGCGCCGGTGGTCCGGTCCGCCGCGTCCGCGACCGCCTCGGCGGAGACCCCGTGGAATCCCTTGCGTGCGAAGAGATCGGCGGCGGCGTCGATGAGCCGCGCGCGGGTCTCGGACTTGCGCTCTGCCTGGGTACGCGCCACGGGGCCCCCGGGAAATATCGGTCCGACGATATATCCCAGTCACTCACCGATCTGACGGGTCGTCAACCCTTCTCGCGCGGGGAAGACACAGGGAAGACACGCCTTGGGGCACAGATCAAAGCCAGGGCCGCGACACCAGCCGTCAGAAGAAACGCAGCGCGCAGTCCGTAGGTTTCGGCATACGTGCCGACCAGCGCGGGTCCCGCGATGGTGCCGAGCCCCAGAAAGAAGACGGTGACGCTGAAGCCTGCGGACGGCTGTTCGGGGAAGACGCGGTAGCTCCACACCGCGAGGACCCCGGAGCCTGCCATGAAGCACGGCCCGTACAGCAGCGCGGAAGCGGCGACGGCGGGCAGCGAGCCTGGGGCGAGGCCGAGCAGGGCGACCGCGACGGCGATGCCGGTGAAGAGGCCCATATGGACGCGGCGCAGCCCGTATCGGGTGACGGCGTGCCCGGTCAGCGCGCCCGCCGTGCCCGCCGCGCCCATCAGGGACCAGAACAGCGGCGCGGTCGCCGAGCCGGTCCCTGCCGCGCCCGTCCCCGCCGCGCCCGTCCCCGCGGCCCCGCTGATCGCCTCGACGGCGAAGGACCAGTAGACGGCTCCCACCAGCCCGTACAGAACAGCGGTGAGCAGCAGCGGCAGCGCGCTTCGGCGGTACGCCGGCCGGCCCGCCCTCGCCGTCGTACGGATGGCACCCCGCGGCAGGACGCGCGCATTGTACGCGCTTGCCGCCAGTGCCGCGAGGGTGAAAAGCAGCCAGACGTAGCGCCAGCCCGTGCCGGGCACGAGCAGTGCCAGCAGCGCCAGCGGTCCCGCGATCACGACGGCGAAGGCGGTGCCGCTGGCGATCGTGCCCATGACCTGCTCCCGACGCCCGGCGGGCACCATCCGGTCGACGGCGTCGGAGTACGGGGCCCAGGCCCAGCCGGAGCTCGTACCGGCGAGCACGAGCCCGGTGATCAGCAGCCCTGGCCCCTGGGCGAGCGCGACAAGACCCATGCCGACAGCTGCGGAGAGCCCGCCGACGAGAACGAGCGGTCGCGGGCCAAAACGCGCCACAAGGCCGCCGACCAGCAGCAATGCCGCCAGGTAGCCCGCGTAGGTCGCGCTGCCGATGAGCCCGACGAGCGAGACGGAGAGCCCGAACTCGCTGCGCAGCTCGGGGAGGAACAGCCCGTAGCCGTACCGCGCGAAGCCGAAGGTCACGCCGATCGCCGAGACCCCCGCGAGCGCCAGCCGGCCCGGCGCGGACTCGGTGCGTGAGTCGGTGCGTGAGTTCATTGCTGTTGCCATGTCTCCACCCTCCGAGCCGGGGCCGGGGCCGCACCATTGGCGTAAACGTCAGCTTCCCCTAGATTTACGCCATGGCACTTCGTGTGGCAGTGACGCTGTTGGAGAAGACCTCGCTGTTCGAGCTGGCCGTGCCCTGCGCGGTATTCGCGGGCGAGGGCTACGAACTGGTGCTGTGCGCCACCGCTCCGGGCGGCGAGCAGCGCGCCCCGGGCGGTCTGCGCCTCACGGCCGAGCGCGGGCTCGACGCACTCCGCGAGGCGGATCTGATCGTGATCCCGGCCTGCATGATGGACGGCTATGAGCCGCCGGGCGAGCTCCTCGACGCGCTGCGCGAGGCCCACGCGCGCGGGGCGCGGATCGCCTCGCTCTGCTCGGGCGCGTTCGTGCTGGCCGCGGCGGGGCTGCTGGACGGCCGCCCGGCGGCGACCCACTGGATGTACGCGGACGAGCTGCGCCGCCGCTACCCGTACGTACAGGTCGACGACCGTTCCCTGTACGTCGACGACGGCTCGGTCCTCACCAGCGCGGGCACCGCCGCCGCCATCGACCTGTGCCTGCACATCGTGCGCGGCGACTACGGCACGGCAGCGGCGGCGGAGGTGGGCCGCCGGATGGTCGTGGCCCCGCACCGGGAGGGCGACCAGACCCAGTACGCTCCGCCGGGCATCCCCGCGCCGCCGTCCCGCACAGAGGGCGGGCCGGGTCTGGCACCCGTACTGGACTGGGCGCTGGCCCGGCTCCACCGGCCGCTGACCATCGGCGAGCTGGCGTCCCGGGCCGGGATGAGCACGCGCACCTTCGGCCGCCATTTCGCGTACGAGGTCGGGGCCACCCCGCTGAAGTGGCTCAACCAGCAGCGGCTGGCCCGGGCGCGGGAGCTGCTGGAGACGACGGACCTGCCGGTGGACACGGTGGCGGAGCGCAGCGGCCTGGGCAGCGGGGACAGTCTGCGCCAGCACTTCCACCGGGCGCTGGCGACGACACCGGGGGCGTACCGGCGTACGTTCCGGATGGCGGGCGCGGCCCACCCGGCCCACCCGGCCCACGCGGCCCAGGCCCACCCGGCCCACCCGGCCCACCCGGCATCGTGATCCCGAAACGCCCGGCTCGGCCCGGCCGCGCACGCGATGCCCTCGCGCACCGCCTATGGTGTAGGGCATGTCCGCGCCTGAGCTGATCCGTATCGTGTCCCGCTCCTCGCCCATGGCACTGGCCCAAGTGGAGCGCGTACGCGCCGAATTGAGCGCCCAGCACCCCGGCATCCGTACGGAGGTCGTCCCCGTCACGACCTCCGGCGACCGGTGGATGGGCGACCTCGCGAAGCTCGGCGGGAAGGGCGCGTTCACCAAGGAAGTGGACGCCGCCCTGATCGCCGGAGAAGCCGATCTGGCCGTGCACTGCGTGAAGGACGTTCCCGCCGACCGCCCCCTCCCGGCCGGTACGACCTTCGCCGCCTTCCTCAAGCGCGACGACATCCGCGACGCCCTGATCCACCCCGGCGGCCTGACGCTGGACGAGCTGCCCGCCGGTACCCGTATCGGCACATCCTCGGTCCGCAGGATCGCGCAGCTCGCCGCCTCCCACCCGCACCTGGAGTGCGTGCCGATGCGGGGCAACGCCAACCGCCGCCTGGAGAAGCTGGCGTCCGGCGAGGCGGACGCGCTGCTGCTCGCGGTGTCCGGGCTTGAGCGCATCGAGCGCATGGACGTCGTCACCGAGGTCCTGTCGGTCGACACGATGTGCCCGCCCATCGGCGCGGGAATCCTCGCCCTGCAGTGCCGCGAGGACGATACGGCGACGATCGACGCCGTCAGCGGCCTCGGCGACCCCGCCGCCCACCGGGAGGCCACCGCCGAGCGGATGTTCCTCCACGTCCTGCAGGGCCACTGCAACTCGCCGATCGCCGGGTACGCGCGGGCCGAACGCAGCGGCGATCTGTCGCTGCGCGCCCGCGTCTTCACACCCGACGGCAAGACGGTGCTCAACGCGCACGAGTGGGCGGGCCCGCTCGACCCGGCGACGCTCGGGACCTCGGTGGCCGTCGCGCTGCTGCGCCAGGGCGCCCGCGAGCTGATCGACCACATCGCCCACTGACGCGGGACCCTGCCTGACACACAACCCGACCTGACGCAGGACCCGGCCTGACGCAGACCCGGCGCCGGGTCACAACTCCTTCACAGCCACCATCAGACGTCCGCCATCCCGCAGTACCCCCTTGCAACTTATAAATGAAAACGATTATCGTTGCGGTTGATCGCGGACACTCAACGCGTCGTCTCACGCATCGCATCATTCGCTTCAAGGGGGGCTTCTTTTGCGTACCTTCACGCGCGCTTTCACCGTCGCCGGTTCCGTCGCCGCAGCCATCGCTGTCGCCGGACTCAGCTCCGCTCACGCGGCAGCCGCCGCCGTCACGCTGACCAAGGGCCACGTCGACGTACTCGACGTCGAGTACGCCGATGGCGAGCTCGAACTGCACGTACACGACGAGTCGGTGACCCCGGACGTCGAGTACGCGCCCGCCGATGCCGTCCTCCAGGCGCTGCCGGGCTCGGCGTACACCGTCCCGAGCGGCACGTGCTACAGCCACCTCGGCACCGCCGGTTCCACCGTCTACCGCCTGCCGCAGACCGAGAACGTGAACCTGCTGTGGCCGGGCATCTCCGGTGAGCACCTCGCCGGAGGCGTGTTCCAGAGCGACCGGGTGCAGGTCAAGCTCGTCTCGGTGGCCGGCCCCGGCAAGCTCACCGTCTACAAGAACGGTCTGTGCCCGAGAAGCAACCGTTACTACGACAGCACCGACGCCGCCCTCACCAACACCAGGAACGTCACGGCGGGCGAGCACGACCACGCCAACTGGGTCTTCACCAAGACCGGTACGTACACCGCGACCTTCGAGGTCAGCGGCACCCTGACGAACGGCGCGACGGTCGCCCCCGCGTCGGCGACCTACACCTTCAAGGTCGGTTCCTGACCCAAGGGACCACATGGTCCCTCCGCCTCCGTGCCCGGGGAGCGGGCCCGCTCCCCGGCCGCGGCCGTGGTCCACTGAACTCACGCTCGAAGGAGACGCCCCGTATGCGGGCCTCACTATCGCGACGTACCGCGAGAGCCGCCGCTCTGACGGCCGTACTGTCCCTGCTCGCCGCCGCACCGCTCGCGCTCGCGGGCGCAGCCGAAACCCCGCCGAGGGAAGCACCGCCCGGAGAGCGGGCCGTGCTCAACGGCGGCCACCTGGACATGGCCGCCCGGATCGGCGGCGGACAGCTCCAGTACCGGATCAAGGACGGTACGGTCGCGGGCGCGCCGGTGTGGCGCGAGCCCTCCGATGTCCTGCTGCACTTCGATCCGCGGCACGAGATCGTGGTCCCGCCGCGCGAGGACGTGCCCCAGTTCGAGGGGATCGGCGAGCCCGGCGAATCCCTCTGGGTCGACAAGGACTTCGAGGTGGAGGAAGGGCTGCTGTGGCCCGGCTGGAACACCACGGAGATCCTGCCCGCCGACATCACGGGACCGGTCAAGGTCACCTTCCCGAAAATCGAGGGGCCGGGACGGTTCATCCTCGGCCTGTTCGAGGAAGACCCGCAGTGGGGCACCCGTATCGGCATCACCATCGACAGTGCCAAGACCGACCCGGGCTCGGTGGAGCTGCCCGCGTTCACGCATGCCCATCCGTTGTGGATCTTCGATGCCAAGGGCGTCTACCGGATCACGATGGAGCTGAGCGCCACCCTGCCTTCGGGGGTCACGGTCACTGACCGGGAGACGCTGGCCGTGGCTGTCGGGGATGTGGACCCGTCGACGGTCGTACCGGGTGACGGGATACCGCGCCCGACGCCGCCTCTGCCCTCTACTACCCCGCCCTCTACTACCCCGCCCTCGACGCCGCCTCCCTCGCCGACGCCGACCACGACCTCGACGCCAACACCGACGCCAACACCGACTCCGTCGCCGACGGATCAGCCCTCGCCGACACCAAGTGCGAGCGTGAGCGCGAGCGCGACTTTGTCGGCCATCGGAGGATTCGCGCCTGCGGGCGGCAGCCTGGCGGCAACCGGCACCGGTGTGGCGTTGCCCGCCGGGATCGCCGTCGCCTCGGTGATGGCAGGCGGCGTGGCCGTCCTGTTCACCCGTGGAAAGCGAGCGGCTCGATGAACCGCCGTACAGCCGCCGCGGCAGCCGTCACCGCCGCCGCCCTGCTGGCCGGCGGTTGCGGTGCGTCGTCGGACAACGGCTCCGGCAACGCCGAGCTGACGGTCTCCACGACCACCGCGATCATCGCCGACCTGGTCCGCAACGTCGGTGGCGACCGCGTCGATGTGACCTCCGTGGTGCCGCACCACGGCGACCCCCACTCGTACGAACCGAGCCCCGGCGACGCGGTCAAAGTCACCAAGGCGGATCTCGTCTTCAGCAACGGGCTGCTCCTCGAAGAACCCGGGATCATGAAGCTGATCCACACCAACGCCCCCAAGCGCACGCCGAAGGTGCCGATCAGCGAGAAGCTGGAGCAGTACGGCGGCACGGTGATCAAGCTCAAGGAGGATCTCGGGCTCGATGTGCTGTGGCTGGGCTGGGCCGTCGAGGGCGAGGTCGCGGGCGACGGCTCCCAGGTCCGTACGACCGCCACCAAGCTCGAAGGACCCGGCGACCTGCACGTCTACCTGTCGGACACGCTGGGCAATCCGAAGAGCTATATCGACTCCACCGACGGCTTCGACGCCAAGGACTCGTTCGCGCTGCCGCCCGAGGCCCACACCCACGTCAACTGGGTGTTCAGCGAGCCGGGCACGTACAAACTCACCGTGCGGGGCCAGACCGAGACCCTGGACGGCAAGGCCGCGCCGATCGGCAGCGGTACCGTCACCTTCGCCGTGGGCGGCACGGGCAAGGCTCCGGCTGCCGGGAAGGCCGTGCTCGACGGCGGGCACGCGGACGTCGCGCTCAACGCGCAGACCAAATCCGTGTACGTACGCTCCGACGACCCCACGACGGGCAAGCGGACGAACCATCCGGCCGACTCGGTCGTGCTGTCCGTACCGGACCGGGCCAAGGAGACCGTCCCCAAGGAGGGCGCGTTCCGTTTCCTCGGGAAGCCGGGCGCGGACATCTGGGTGCTTCCGCAGGCGGTCATCGGCAAGCACGTCCACGGCGAAATGGATCCGCATGCCTGGGAGGACGTCGCCAACGCCGAGGCGTACGTACGGCGGATCGAAGCCGAGCTGATCAAGGCCGACCCGGCGGGCGAGGCGGAGTACAGGCGCAACGCCCAGCGGTATCTGAAGCAGCTGGCCCAACTGGACGACGAGGTGGCCGCGAAGCTGGCCGCCGTGCCCACGGCCAACCGCAAGCTCATCACCACGCACGACGCCTTCGGTTACCTGGCGAAGGCGTACGGCATGGAGATCGCGGGCTTCGTGGTGCCCGTGCCGAACCGGGAGCCGAGCGCGGCGGAGGTCGAAAGACTCCGCGACACCATCCGCGACAAGAAGGTCCCCGCGGTCTTCCTGGAGCCGAATCTCGCGGCGCGGGCGGACATTCTGCGCCGGGTCGCCGAGGACGAGAACGTCGACATCTGCACCATTTACGGCGATTCCTTCGACGACAAGGTCCACGACTACGTCTCGATGATGCGCCACAACGCGAAGGAACTGGCCCGCTGTCTGGGCCAGGAAGGGAGTTGAGCCCGATGAGGCTCGTACGGAACGGCGGGGTCGCCCTCGCGGCGGCGGGCGCCCTGGCCCTCGGCGGAACGGCCATGACGGTCCCGGCCGCCCCGCCGGACGAGGAGAGCATCGCGTCACCGGTCGTGGCGCCCGTCGTGGCGCCCATTGCCCTGGTCGACGGGGCGCTGAGCCTGGGGACCGGCGGCGTACTCGACATTGACGACACGCACCGCGTGGCGGGGCCGGACGGCACGGACCACTGGGAGCTGACGCCCGCCTGGGACACCACGGGCGTGCCGCTCGGCGCGGTTCGCGGCGACGGCGTGCGCTGGTCGCTGACCGGTGTGGAGGGTCCTGGCGCGCTGAAGGTGTATGAGGGTGAGAGTGAGGGTGAGGAGCCCGTCGTACGGTTCGACAGCACGGACGGGCTGCCGGACGGCTACGACCTGCCCGCGGGGGGTCGCGGGGAGACGCGCTGGGCCTTCGACACCGCAGGCACGTACCAGTTGATATTCACGGCAGAGGCGGACAGCGAGGGCCGGCCCCTGGCCGCCGAGACCCGGTACACCGTACGGGTGGGGGACGCGGCCCTGGTCCCCGTCCCGGCCGACCCCACGGCCCCGCCCGCCGAGCAGCCCGCACCTGCGCCCGCCCCCGCGCCCGCCCCCGTCAACGGCGTACGCACGGTCCCGAAGGCTGTCACGGCCGCAGCCGCCGAGCCGGTGGAGACCGCGAAGAAGGTCCTCGACCAGGGACATATCGACCTCGCCGCACGGGTGGTCGACGGGAAGATGCAGATCCACATCAAGGACGGCACAGTCCCGGGCAAGACGACATGGCGCGAGCCGTCGTCCGTCGTCCTGCATGTCAAGCCGGCGGCGAAGCAGCAGGTTCCGGCGTCCAAGGACTTCGCGTTCCTGGGGAAGGCGGGCGATCCGGTGTGGCTGCTCGACCAGGTGCAGCAGCCGGATCTGCTGTGGCCTGGCTGGTCCACGGAGAACATCGCGGCGGGCGCGGCCAAGGGCGAGGTGGAGTTCAAGCTGACGAAGGCC
The DNA here is from genome assembly GCF_044548015.1 of Streptomyces sp. NPDC052236. NCBI lineage: Bacteria > Bacillati > Actinomycetota > Actinomycetes > Kitasatosporales > Streptomycetaceae > Streptomyces > Streptomyces sp. NPDC052236. Next base: position 153,500 of record NZ_JBIUBL010000019.1, read on the forward strand.
GAGGGGCCGGGGAACTTCGCACTGTTCAACTATGACGGCTTCTCGGGTGCGACGGTCAGGTTCAACAGCCGGGACGGGGTGCCGGACGCCTTCGGTGTACCGCAGAACACGCACGCGCACGGCGGCTGGGCCTTCGGCAAGGAGGGCGTGTACAAGCTGACGCTCGCGATGTCCGGGACTCTGGCCAACGGTACGAAGGTGAGCGACACGGAGACGCTGGCCTTCGCGGTCGGCGCGACCGACCCGAACTCGGTACCGGTGGGCGGCTCGACGGGAGGCAGCAGTAGCACGGGAGGCTCCTCCACCGGGGGCACCGCGACGGGCGGCTCCGGGTCGACCGGCGGATCCTCGACCGGCGGCGGTACGGACGGCGGCACCACGGGCGGCACCACGGGCGGTACGACTACGGGTAGCACCGGCGGCTCCACCGGGGGCGGCTCCATGGCGTCCACCGGCGCGGGCTCCCCCCTGCTCATCGGCGGCACGGCCGCCGCGCTCGCCGCCGTCGGCGCCGGTTTCGTCTACGTCACCCGCCGAAACCGCCGAACCGGCAGGCGTACCGCATGACCGCCTCTGACGGGCCGCTACTGCGGGTCGATTCCGTCCACGTCGCCCTCGGCGGTCGTACGGCCGTGGAGGACGCGTCGCTGACGGTGTCCGGCGGAGAGCTGGTCGGTCTGCTCGGCCCGAACGGCGCGGGGAAGACGACCATCCTGCGCGCCGTACTCGGGCTCGCCGCCACGTCGTCCGGCAGCGTCACCGCCACCGGACCGGTCGGCTATGTGCCCCAACAGCACGACTTCGCCTGGGACTTCCCCATCGATGTCGCGGGCGCCGTGCTCAGCGGGCGCACCCGGACCATCGGCTGGCTCCGGCGGCCCGGTGCGCGCGACCGCGCGGCGGCCGATGAGGCGCTGGAGCTGGCCGGTCTGACCGGCCTGCGCCGCCGCCCCATCGGCGAACTCTCGGGCGGGCAGCGCCAGCGCGTCCTGGTGGCGCGGGCGCTCGCGGCCGAGCCCCGGCTGCTGTTGCTGGACGAGCCGTTCACGGGTGTCGATGTGCCCACTCAGGATCTGCTCAATGAGCTGTTCGGCCGACTGGCCGCAGATGGCAAGGGACTGCTGATGACCACCCACGACCTGGCCGCCGCCGCACGCACCTGTACGCGGGTGGTGCTGCTGAACCGTACGGTCGTGGCCGAGGGCGGGCCCGAGCTGCTGGCCGACCCGCAGCAGATGCTGCGCGCCTTCGGCCTCGACCGCGCGATCACCACAGAAGCCGGGACCGGGACCGGGGCCGCGGCATGACCGAGCTGCTGGCCTTCTTCACCGACCCCTGGCAACTTCCCTTCATGCGGCGCGCGTTCGCGGTCGCCGCGATCGTGGGCCTGGTGTGCGGAGTGGTCGGCGTATACGTCGTACTGCGCGGCATGGCGTTCATCGGCGACGCGGTGGCCCACTCCGCGTTTCCCGGGGTGGCGATCGCGTACGCCTTCGAAGGCAATCTCCTGCTCGGCGGCGCGGCGGCCGGAGTGACGACGGCCGTGCTGATCGCCTTCGTCTCGCAGAACCGGCGGCTCAAGGAGGACACCGTCATCGGCGTCTTCTTCGCCTTCGCCTTCGGCCTCGGGATCGTGCTCGTCTCGACGCGCGACAGCTGGACGACGGACCTGTCGTCGTTCCTGTTCGGGCAGGTCCTGGCGGTCGACGCGTCGGACGTATGGCGGGTGGCGATCATCGGCGCGGTGCTCGTCGCGGTCGTGCTGGCCCTGCGCAAGGAGCTGATCGCGGTGAGCCTCGACCGCGAGACGGCCCTCGCGGCCGGGCTGCCGGTCCTGCGTCTGGACCTGACGCTGTACATCGTCGTGACGGCGACCATCGTGATGTCGCTGGAGGCAGTGGGCAACATTCTCGTCCTGGCCCTGCTCATCACCCCGGCCGCCACCGCCCGGCTGCTGACCGAGCGGCTGTGGGCGATGACGCTGATGGCCTCGGTGTTCGGCTGCGTGGGCAGCCTGGCGGGGCTGTACGTCAGTTACGCGTACGACCTGGCGGCAGGCGGCTCCGTCGTCGTCGTCCTGACCGGGATGTTCGCGATCGCGTGGGTGCTGGCGCCACGGCACGGGCTGGTGGCCCGGATGCGTACGACCGCCACGGGCGGCCCCCGGACCGGGGACCGCACCGTTCTCAGCGGTTAGGGCGTGTTTGAGAAGTCCCTCCCCCTGGACTTCGTCCGGGGGGACCCCCAGCCCCGCGACGCCTGGCACGCGCACTCGCGGTGTTGTCGGAGTCGCCCAAGTACTCCCCCAGAGCTCCGCCTGGGGGTGCCCCCACCGCCTTGCGACTGCACGCACCAGACGCCGCAGGGCCCGCCCTACGGGCGGACGGCGCTACTTCTCAAACACGCCCTAGGCCCCCACGTACTCGCGCAGGTGCTGCGCCGTAAGGGTGTCCGCGGTGGCCACGAGCTCGGCCGGCGTGCCGGTGAACACCACCGTCCCGCCGTCGTGGCCGCCGCCCGGACCCAGGTCGATCAGCCAGTCGGCGTGCGCCATCACGGCCTGGTGGTGCTCGATGACGACGACCGTGGCGCCCTCGTCCACCAGCCGGTCCAGCAGGGCGAGCAGCTTGTCCACATCGGCCATGTGCAGGCCGGTGGTGGGCTCGTCCAGGATGTACGTCGAGGACTTCTCGGCCATGTGGATGGCCAGCTTCAGCCGCTGCCGCTCACCGCCCGAGAGCGTGTTGAGCGGCTGGCCGAGGCGCAGATAGCTCAGGCCGACATCGTTCAGCCGCCCGAGAATCGTGTGTGCCTGCCCCGAGGGGAAGAACTCGTAGGCCTCGGCGACCGACATCGCGAGAACCTCGCTGATGTTCTTGCCGCGCAGGAGGTACGTGAGCACCTCCGGCGTGAACCGCTTGCCCTCGCACGCCTCGCACACCGACGCCACGCCCGCCATCATCGCCAGGTCGGTGTAGAGAAGCCCGAGCCCGTTGCAGTTCGGGCACGCCCCCTCCGAGTTGGCGCTGAACAGCGCGGCCTTGACGTCATTGGCCTTGGCGAAGGCGGTCCGGATCGGGCCCAGGAGACCGGTGTACGTCGCCGGGTTCGAGCGGCGCGAACCGCGGATCGGCGACTGGTCGGCGGTGACCACGCCCTCGCGGCCCGCGAGGTAGCCGTGGATCAGCGAGCTCTTTCCGGAGCCCGCCACTCCGGTGACCACGGTGAGGACGCCGAGCGGGACGTCGACGGTGACGTCCTTGAGGTTGTGCAGGTCGGCGCCCTTGATGGACAGCTGTCCCCGGTGCCCGCGGACGTGACTACGCAGCTGAGCCCGGTGCTCCAGATGGCGTCCGGTGAGCGTGTCGGAGGCGCGCAGCCCGGCGACGTCCCCGCTGTAGCAGATCTCGCCGCCCGCCTCGCCCGCGCCGGGTCCCAGGTCCACCACATGGTCGGCGATCGCGATCACTTCGGGCTTGTGCTCCACCACGAGCACGGTGTTGCCCTTGTCGCGCAGGAGCAGCAGCAGGTCGTTCATGCGCTGGATGTCGTGCGGGTGCAGGCCGATGGTGGGCTCGTCGAAGACGTACGTCACGTCCGTGAGGCTGGAGCCGAGGTGCCGCACCATCTTCACGCGCTGCGCCTCGCCGCCGGAGAGCGTGGAGGCGGGCCGGTCCAGGCTGAGATAGCCGAGCCCGATCTCGACCAGGGATTCGAGGAGGTGGCGCAGATTGGTGAGCAGCGGGCCCACGCCGGCGTCGTCGATGGTGCGTACGAACTCGGCGAGCGCACTGATCTGCATCGCCGAGCAGTCGGCGATGTTCACACCGTCGATCTTCGAGGACAGGGCGGCGCGGGTGAGCCGCGAGCCGCCGCACTCCGGGCACGCGGTGAAGACCACGGCCTGGTCCACGAAGGCGCGGATATGGGGTTGCAGCGCCTCGCGGTCCTTGACGAGCCAGCTCCGCCGAATCCTGCCGATGAGGCCTTCGTAGGTTTGGTTGCTGGTGCCGACCTTGACCTTGATCTGCTCCTTGTGGAGGAGGTCCTGCCACTCCTGGTCGGTGAAGTCGGCGAGCTTCTTGTCCGGGTCGAAGAAGCCGGACGCGGCCATGATCGACCAGGGCCAGGAGTCAACGGCGTGGCCCGGGACGGATATGGCGCCTTCGTTCAGGGATTTGCTCCGGTCCACCAGCCGGTCAACATCGATGTCCGTGACCTGGCCGAGCCCCTCGCACTTGGGGCACATGCCCTCGGGCACGTTGAAGCTGAAGGCGCCGGAGGTGCCGATGTGGGGCGTGCCGAGCCGGCTGAAGATGATCCGCAGCATGGTGTACGCGTCGGTGGCGGTGCCCACGGTGGAGCGGGAGTTGGCGCCCATCCGCTCCTGGTCCACCACGATCGCGGCGCTGAGATTGTGCAGGGCGTCGACGTCCGGGCGGCCCAGGCTCGGCATGAACGACTGGAGGAAGGCGGTGTATGTCTCATTGATCAGGCGCTGCGACTCGGCGGCGATGGTGCCGAAGACGAGGCTGGACTTGCCGGAACCCGATACGCCGGTGAAGACGGTGAGGCGGCGCTTGGGCAGGTCGATGTCGACGTTCTGGAGATTGTTCTCGCGGGCTCCGCGGACTTGGATCGCGGTGTGGCCGTCCGCGGGTATGTGGTCGCTGGAGGGTGCGGCGGGCATTCATACGTCCTTTACTGGGTACGGCGTGCGCGTGCGCGTGCGGCAGTGCGGGTCTGTGCCCACAGATCGCGCCGGCGCCCCATGATGGCACCGAGCACTGACAACGCCTGGATCGCACGGGACAGGGCGTGGTGTCGGGTGATTCACTGGGTCGGACTCGGATGATCACACACCGCTGCACGAGGGATGGGGAGAGGCAGCATGACCGAGAACCACCTTCGACGCGGGCTCCCCCGCTGGACGGAACTGGCTCCGCTGCTGCGTCCCCGGCCAATGGCGCTCCGCGGTGCACCGCGCAGACTCGCCGCCGCCGCGACCGTCGCGGACCTGCGCGCTCTGGCCCGCCGACGGACACCGAAGGCCGTCTTCGACTACACGGACGGCGGGGCGGGCGACGAAATCTCCCTCGCCCGCAACCGAGAGGCATACGGGCGCATCGAGTTCCGGCCGAGCGTGTTGCGCGATGTGTCCACGGTCGACGCCTCGACCTCGATACTGGGCAGCCCCTCTGCGCTGCCGATCATCTTGGCCCCGACAGGTTTCACCCGGATGATGCACCATGCGGGAGAGATCGCCGTCGCCCGAGCCGCCGCCGGAGCCGGTATCCCGTACACGCTGTCCACTATGGGCACCACTTCGGCCGCCGAGCTGGCGGCTGCGGCGCCCGGCACACGGCGGTGGTTCCAGCTCTATCTCTGGCGGGACCGCGAGCGCAGCCTGGAGCTCATCGGTCATGCCGGGGCGGCCGGTTACGAGGCGCTGATGCTCACTGTCGACACCCCCGTCGCCGGTCAGCGGCTTCGCGACGTCCGCAACGGTATGACCATTCCGCCCGCTCTCACGGCCAAGACCTTCCTGGACGGTGCCATGCGGCCGTGGTGGTGGGTGAACCTACTGACAACCCGGCCGCTGGAGTTCGCCTCTTTCCACAGCTGGAACGGTACGGTGGCCGACCTCGCCGACCACATGTTCGACCCCGCCGCCACGATCCGGGACATCGCGTGGCTCCGAGAGGTGTGGCCCGGCAAACTCATCGTGAAGGGCATTCAGAACGAGGAGGACGCCCGCGCGGTCGTGGACGCCGGTGCGGACGCGCTGGTGGTCAGCAACCACGGCGGACGCCAACTCGACCGGGCCCCGGTCCCGCTTGAGGAACTGGCTTCGGTGGTGCGGGCGGTCGACGGCCGCGCGGAGGTCTATGTCGACGGCGGTGTGCTCTCCGGTGCGGATGCCGTGGCGGCGGTGTGCCTGGGCGCCGACGCCGTACTCGTCGGCCGGGCCTACCTCTACGGACTCATGGCGGGCGGCGAGCCGGGGGTCCGCCGGGTCCTCGACATCCTGTCCGCGGAAGTGCACCGGACCATGCAACTGCTCGGCGTCACCTCGACCGACGAGCTCAGAGCGGAACGGGTCCGGCTTCGTCCGCGTTGAGGGACTGCCCCCCGGCCGGGTCGTACGGCCGGGTCATACGGCCGGGTCATACGGCCGGGTCATACGGCCGGGGAGCGGCACCGCTGTCCTACTCGCGGTCCATCACAGGTGTCCCGGACGTCGCGCGCAGTTCCTCCTGGACCATCGAGCAGATCCTGCTGAGCATCTCCGGCTTAAGGATGCCGGCGTGCGTGCAGGGCACCCGATGCGTGGTGACAGGGCCATCGATGTACTCCCGCCAGGTGTCCTCGTCGAGTACGGCCTCGGTCTCCTCTGTGGCCGCGAAGAGTGTCATCCGAGTGGCGACCCTCGTGTGCCGGTACTTCGCCGCGATGTCGATGTTGTTTTCCATCACGCGCATGATGGTGAGGAATTCGCTCTCCTCGATGCTGCCGAGGACGGTGTTCGTGCCGCGGGCGACGTCGGCGAACTCCTCGAAGGTCAGCCCCTCGGCCGTGAGGTCGGCGGTGTCGACGCCGAGCAGTTCGAGAATGCCCCGGTAGTACTCCTCGTGCCCGTGCTCCGCCACCTCCTCGTCGCTCGCAGGCTTGGCGTCGAGACAGACGAGGAGAGCGACCTGCTGCCCACGGTCCTGCAGCCGAGCCGCCATCGCGTGAGCCACGATCCCGCCGAACGAATGTCCCATCAGGCGGTAAGGCCCTTGGGGCTGGACCCGCATCATGTGTGTGATGCAGTCGTCCGCCACTTCCTCGATGGTCCGCGGCAGATCGTCCGGGCTCGCCAGGCCGCGCGCCTGCAGACCGTAGACCGGGATCTCGGCGCCGATGTGCGGCAGCAGGCTCGCGTAGTTCCAGCACATTCCGCCGCCGGAGTGGACACAGAAGAGCGGCGCCTGAGTGCCTCGCGTACGCAGCGGCAGCAGGATGTCGAAGGCCGTGGACCTCTCATCCTCGTCGCCGAGTCGGTGTGCGAGTCCTGCGACGGTGGGGACCTCGAACAGCGTACGCAGCGGCAGCTCGACGCCGAGGACGCCGCGGATGCGGCTGATCAGCTTGGCCGCCAGCAGCGAGTGCCCACCGAGGTCGAAGAAACCGTCGTCCACGCCCACCGTGGCCAGGCCGAGCACCTCGGCGAACAGCGTGCACAGCACTTCCTCCTGCGGGGTGCGGGGATTACGGGACGCGCCGCCGCCGTAATCGGGCGCGGGCAGTGCCCGGCGGTCCACCTTCCCGTTGGGGCTGAGCACCAGCTCGTCCAGCACCATGATCGCCGAGGGGACCATATAGCCGGGCAGACGCTCTCGCAGGGCATCACGTACCGCCGCCACATCGAAGCCTTCGGGCTCCTCGGGCACCACATAGGCGACCAGGCGGGTGTCGTTGCTCTGGTGCTGGTGGGCGATCACGACCGCCTGCACGATCCCGGGCTGTTGCCGCAACTCCGCCTGCACCTCGCCGGGTTCCACCCGGAAACCACGGATCTTGACCTGGTCGTCGGCACGGCCGAGGTACTCCAGATCGCCGTCCGCGTTCCACCGTACGACGTCACCCGACCGGTACATCCGCTCCCCGGGACCGCCGAAGGGGCAGGCGACGAACCGTTCCGCGGTCAATCCCGCGCGGCCGAGGTAACCGCGCGCCAGACCGGCCCCCGCGATGTACAACTCTCCCACCACACCTTGCGGTACGAGCCGCAGGCCATCGTCGAGGACGAATCCCGACAGGCCGTACAGCGGGCGCCCCATCGGCACCACGCCGGATTCCCGGCCCGTCAGCGGGGTGCTCATCGCGGCGCCGACCGTCGACTCCGTCGGCCCGTACGCGTTGATCATCCGTCGCCCCGGGGCCCAGCGCGTCACCAGGTCCGGCGGGCACGCCTCGCCGGCCACCAGCAGCACCGCCAGATCCGCGAGCTCACCGCCCTCACCGTGGCCCTCCAGGGTCGCCACCACGGAGGGCGGCAGCGTCACATGGGTGACGCGGTGTGTGGCCAGCGTCGCCCGCAGGGCCTCGCCGGCGAGCGCGTCGGCCGAAGCCGCTACCAGAGCGCCACCCGCGGCGAACGCCATGACAAGCTCCCACACGGATACGTCGAAGCTCGGCGAGGCGAACTGCAGCACCCGGCTGTGCGCGTCGAGGGCGAAGGCGTCGAGCTGGGCCTTCGCCAGGTTGGCGATGCCGGTATGGGTGACCTCCACCCCCTTGGGCCGACCGGTGGAGCCGGAGGTGTAAATCACGTACGCGGTGTGGGCCGGGTGAATGGCGGTGCCGTGGGCGCTGTCCGGGTAACCGTTGAAGTCCTGCCGTGCCCACGCGTCGTCGAGGACGACTGCCGGGCCGGCATCGGTGAGCATGTAATCGATGCGCTCGGACGGATAGTCGGGATCGACGGGGACGTACGCCGCGCCGGTCTTGAGTACGCCGAGGATGGTCGCGACCAGAGCCGGTCCCCGGTGCATCAGGAGGGCCACTCGCCGCTCCGGTCCGACACCGCGCCCCAGGAGATGGTGCGCGATCCGGTTCGACCAGCGGTCCAGTTCCGCGTACGACAGTTCACCCTGGTCGGAGATCAACGCCACCGACTCCGGCGCCCGCCGGGCCGCCGCCGTGAAGAGGGCCGGCAGGGTCACCGGTGCCGGCGTCGCACCGGACCGGTCGGCGGCGGACCATTCCAGCAACGCGGCTCGTTCGTCCCCGGTGAGGATCTCCAGGGCACCGATCGGCTCACTCGGATCGTCGACGGCGGCATCCAGCAGCCGTGCCCACCGGCCGGCGAACGCGTCGATGGTGACCGGGTCATAGAGGTCGGTGGCGTATTCGATGATGCCGGTCAGCCCTGCCGGGTTCCCGTCCGCGTCGAAGGTCTCGCTCATGCTGACGAACACGTCGAACTTGGCGGAGCCGGCACCGATCGGCGCTGTGCGCACCCGCAGCCCGGGGAGGTCGAAGCGGACGTCCGCGCCGCTCTGCAGCACCAGCACGATCTGGAACAGGGGGTGGTGGGCGGTGGACCGTTGCGGGTTGAGTTTCTCCACCAGGTACTCGAACGGGATGTCCTGGTTCGTGTACGCGGCCAGGCTCGTCTCCCGTACCCGGCCCAGCAGTTCGAGGAACGCCGGATCCCCGGATGTGTCCGTGCGCAGTACGAGGTTGTTGACGAAGAAGCCGACCAGGTGGTCCAGGCTCTCGTCACCGCGGCCGGCGACGGGTGAGCCGACCATGATGTCGTTGCCGGCGCCGAGCCGGGTCAGCAGTGCGGCCAGGCCCGCCTGGAGCGTCATGAACAGGGTGGTATCCGAGGACCGTGCCAGCTCCCGCAGACCGACGTGCGTGCGCGCGTCGAGCGTGAACTGCGTGACATCACCGTGGTACGAGGCGATGGGCGGCCGTGGCCGGTCGGTGGGAAGGGTGACCTGCTCGGGCAGGCCGACCAGGTGCTCGGCCCAGTACTGGTACTGGCGGTCGAACAGGCTGTCCGGGTCGGTGTGGTCACCGAGCAGTTCGTGCTGCCAGAGGGTGTAGTCCGCGTACTGCACCGGCAGCGGCGCCCAGTCCGGCGGATTCCCGTCCCGCCTGGCGGTGTAGGCGGCCACCAGATCGCTCGCCAGCGGACCCATGGACCAGCCGTCACCGGCGATGTGGTGGATCACCACGACGAGCACCGACTCCTGCGGTCCTGTCGTCAGCAGGCCGGCCCGTACCGGTATCTCCCGGTCGAGTTCGAAGCCGTGCCGTACGATCCGGCCGATCTCTTCACCGACCTGCTCCGCACGCACCTCGGTCACGGGGAGTTCCACCCGTGCTTCCTCGGGGCCGAGCACGTGCTGGCGGGGGTGGCCTTCGTCGTCGGGGAAGACGGTGCGCAGGGGCTCGTGCCTGGCGACGACATCGTTGAGTGCCGCCTCCAGCGCCGCAACGTCCAGCTCTCCGGACAGGCGGAGCGCCAGCGGCATGTTGTACGTCGCCGAGGCGCCCTCGAACTTGTAGAGGAACCACAGCCGCTGCTGGGCGAACGACAGCGGCAGGGTCTGCACCCGGGGCCGCGGTGCCAGGGCGGTGCGCGCTGTACCGGATCCGAGACGGCGGGCGAGTTCAGCGACGGTGGGCGAGTCGAAGAGGGTGCGCAGGGGCAGTTCGACGCCGAGGACGCCACGGATGCGGCTGATGAGCCGGGTGGCCAGCAGCGAGTGGCCGCCGAGGTCGAAGAAGTCGTCGTCGATGCCTACCGTGGGCAGGCCGAGCACGCTCGCGAACAGCGAGCACAGGATGTCCTCCTGCGAGGTGCGCGGTGCCCGTGCCGTGGCGCCGCTGTAGTCGGGCACCGGCAGCGCGGCGCGGTCGGCCTTTCCGCTCGGGGTCAGGGGTATCTCGTCGAGCGCGACGACGGCCGAGGGCACCATGTGTGCGGGCAGATGCTCGCGGAGCGCGTCGCGCGTCGCCGCTGCGGAGAAGGCGGACCGGTCCTCGGGCACGACGTAGGCGACCAGGCGCGTGTCATGGTCCTGGTGCGTGCGGGCGACGACCAGGGCCTGTGCCACTCCTGGCTGACGCTCCAGTACCGCCTGGATCTCGCCCGGCTCGACGCGAAAACCACGCACCTTGACCTGATCATCACCGCGGCCGACAAAGCCGAGTTGGCCGTCTGGGTTCCAACGAACCCGGTCCCCGGTGCGGTACATCCGCTCACCCGCAGCACCGAACGGGCACGCCACGAACCGCTCCGCGGTCAGCCCCGCCCGCCCCAGATAACCCCGCGCCAAACCCGAACCCGAGACATACAGCTCCCCCGCGACACCCGTCGGGACCGGACGAAGACGCTCATCGAGTACGTACAGCCGGGCGTTGGGTACCGGTGAGCCGATCGGAGCGGCTGCCCCCTCCAGCGGCCCGCTGATCGCCGCGGCCACCGTGATCTCCGTCGGACCATACGCGTTGATCATCCGACGGCCCGCAGACCACCGCTCCACCAGATCCGGCGGGCACGCCTCCGCCCCCACCATCAGCATCCGCAGACCCCCCAACCGCTCGGGGGCACCGGGAGACAACGTCGCCACCACCGACGGCGGCAAAAACGCATGCGTCACCCCACCCGCAGCAAGCACGCCCTCCAGCTCATCCCCCACCAGAGCCGAACCACCCGGCACCACCAGAGCCGCACCCGAACCCCACGCCATCAGCAACTCAAGCACCGACGCATCAAAACTCAACGACGCCACCCGCAACACCCGGCTACCCGCCTCGACCTCACCACGCTCACCCAGCACCGCAGCCAGCCCCGCCACACCCGCATGCGTCACCGTGACACCCTTGGGAACCCCCGTCGAACCCGACGTATAAATCACATACGCCGAATGATCCACCCGCAACGGAACAACCCGCTCACCATCCTCAATATCGTCCGCCGACAACGCATCCCACGCAGCCACCGTCCCCGGATCGTCCACGGCCACCGCATCCACCGGCAGGTCACCCACCACATCACCGCAGGCCAGAACCAACGACGGAGCCGCGTCCCGCAACATGTACGCGATCCGGTCGGCCGGGTACTCCGGGTCGATCGGCAGATACGCCGCCCCCGCCTTCAGAACACCCAGCACCGCCACAATCTGCGCACACGAACGCGGAACAGCGATCCCGACCAGCTGCTCAGGACCCACACCCCTGGCAATCAGCCACCGCGCGACCTGATTCGCCCGCGCGTTCAGTTCCCCGTACGACAGATCCTCCCCGCCCGCCACAACCACCGCCGCCGCCTCCGGCGCCCGACGCACCCGCTCCTCGAACAACGCCGGCAGGGTCAGCTCCGCCACGTCCCGCTCACACCGGCCCCAACCCTCGAGCAGCCGCTCCCGGTCCCCGGCGGCGAGAATCTCCAGCGCTCCGATCGGACGGCCCGGATCGGCCACCGCCGCACCCAGCAGCCTCACCCACCGCTCACCGAACGCCTCAATCGTCGTCCGGTCGTACAGATCGGTGGCGTACTCGATGAACCCCGTCACCCCCGCCGGATTCCCCTCGGCGTCGAAGGTCTCGGCAACACTCACCGTCACATCAAATTTCGACGTCCCCGTCACCATCGACTCAGAACGCACCCGCAAACCCGGCAAATCAAAACCGGCATCCTCCGTGTTCTGCAACACCAAAGCAACCTGAAACAACGGATGCCGCCCATTCGACCGCACCGGATTCAGCTTCTCCACCACAAACTCAAACGGCACATCCTGATGCACCAACGCCGAAAGACTCACCTCACGCACCCGAGCCAACAACTCAACAAACGACGGATCCCCCGACGTATCAGTCCGCACCACCACCGTATTCACAAAAAACCCAACCAAATCATCCAGACCCTCATCCGTACGACCAGCCACCCCACTCCCCACCACAACATCACAACCCGCACCCAAACGCGTCAACAACGCCGCCAACCCCGCATGCAACACCATGAACAACGTCGCACCCGACCCACGCGCCAACTCCCGCAAACCCGCATGCGCCCCCGCATCAAAACCCACCCGCACCACATCACCAGCAAACGAAGCCACCACCGGACGCGGACGATCCAACGGAACCGTCACCTCCACCGGCAACCCCGCCAAACGCTCCTCCCAATAACTAAACTGACGCGCAAACAAACTCCCCCCATCCAACTCATCCCCCAACAACTCACGCTGCCACAACGTGTAATCCGCATACTGCACCGGCAACGCAGACCAAGAAGGCCCCACACCCCCCAACCGAGCCGAATACGCACCCACCACATCCCGCGCCAACGGCCCCATCGACCACCCATCACCCGCAATATGATGCAACACCAAAACCAACACCGAATCACCCGAATCAGCCACCAACAGCCATGCCTTCACCGGGATTTGCGTGGCGAGGTCGAATTCGTAGCGGGCCGCCTTCCGCACGGCGGCGTCGAGGTCGTTCCTGTCGATCCGGGTGGTGACCTGAAGGTCGATCCTCGCCTGGTCCGGAGGCAGGATGTGCTGCTGCGTCATGCCCTGGGCCTCGGTGAACACGGTGCGCAGGGGTTCATGCCGCTCTACCAGGTCGTTCAGCGCGGCTTCCAGCGCGTCGCGGTCGACCTCTCCCTCCATCCAGAGGGCCAGCGGCATGTTGTACGTGGCCGACGGGCCCTCGAAGCGGTGCAGGAACCACAGCCGTTGCTGCGCGTACGACAGCGGCAGCACCTCCGGTCGCGGCCTCGGCACCAGGGCTGCCCTGGCCATGTCGGCCGTGTCGGTCTTGTCGGTCAGCCGGTGCGCCAGGGCGGCCACGGTCGGAGCGTCGAAGACGGTGCGCAGGGACACCTCGGCACCGAGCACCGCGCGGATTCTGCTGATGAGCCGGGTGGCGAGCAGCGAGTGACCGCCAAGATCGAAGAAGCTGTCGTCGATGCCGATGTCCGGGACGCCCAGCACGTCCGCGAAGAGCGTGCAGAGGACCTCTTCGCGTGCCGTCCTGGCCCTGCGCCCGAAGGCGCGGGTGAATTCGGGCTCCGGAAGCGCGGCACGGTCGATCTTCCCGTTGGAGGTCAGCGGCATCTCGGGAAGAACGGTGACGACTTCTGGCACCAGATAGTCCGGCAGCAGGGTGCGCAGTTCGGCACGTACGTCGTCCGGGAGGAGGGTGCCTGTGGCGGGGACGACGTACGCGACCAGTCGGTGGTCTCCCCGGCGGGTCTCGTGGGCCACCACCGCGGCCTGCGTGACGCCGGGTCGCTGCTGGAGCACTGTTTCGAGCTCGCCCGGCTCGACCCGGAAGCCGCGGATCTTCAGCTGGTCGTCGGTCCTGCCGACGTAGACGATCTGGCCGTCCTCGGTCCACCGTCCGAGGTCCCCGGTGCGGTACATGCGCTCGCCGGCCGGGCCGTACGGGTTGGCCACGAACCGGCCGGCGGTCAGGCCGTACCGTCCGAGGTAGCCACGTGCCACCCCGGGGCCCGCCACGTACAGTTCGCCGGGCTCGCCGACCGGGACCGGCCGCAGGAGGTCGTCCAGGAGGTGCACCGTGGTGTTGGTGATGGGGAAGCCGATGGGCGCCTGGCCGGGGGTCCGTCCCGACAGCGGCTCGCTCAGGGTGGTGGCGACGGAGCATTCGGTCGCGCCGTATCCGTTGATCAGTTCCTGGTGTGCTGACCACCGCTGTACGACCTCGGGCGGGCATGTCTCGCCGCCAGTGTTGAGAGTCCGCAGGGACGGAAGGTTCGCCTCGGTTCCCGGCGGCAAGGTCGCGAGTACGGATGCCGGGATGGTGACATGTGTGATGCGCTGCGCGGACAGGGCGCCCGCCAGCTCGTCGCCGACCAGCTGTTCCTGGTCGGGCAGCACCAACGTACCGCCGGTGGCGAAGGCTGTCAGCAGCTCCCAGATCGCCACGTCGAAGGTCAGCGGGGCAAGTTGCAGCACCCTGATGGGGTCATTCGACGCGTACCGGCGCACCACCGTCGTCACCAGGCTCGCGATTCCGGTGTGGGGCACGCCTACGGGCTTGGGCGTACCGGTGGAGCCCGACGTGTAGACGAGGTAGGCCAGGTTGAGGGCCGACAGGGGCTGCGTCCGGTCGGCGTCGCCGGGTGACGAGTCCGTGCCCCGGGCCCAGGCTTCGGCCACTGACGGGTCGTCGACGGGGACCAGGTCGGCGCGGTCGGCGGGGAGCAGCGGTACGAGGGAGCGGCGGGTGAGTACCAGCGTGGGTGCCGCATCGCCCAGGACGTACGCGATGCGTTCCGCGGGGAGGCGGGTGTCGATCGGCAGGTATGCGGCGCCGGCCTTCATGATGCCGAGCAGCACCGCGAAGTGGCCGGTGTCGCGGGGCAGGGCGACCGCGACCACGTCTTCCGGTCCGACGCCTCGGCCGATCAGCCACCGGGCGATCCGGTTGGCTCGCGCCCCGAGATCGGCGTACGTCCATGAGACGTCGCCGCCTGTCAGCGCGACGGCTCGCGGTGTGACCGCCGCCTGCGCGTCGAACACGTCCGGCAGTGTCACCACGGGCAGTTCGTGGCCGTTCCTCGCCCAGGTCGCACCGAGGCGTTCCCACAAGGGAACGACCTCGGTGCGCTGGTTGGAGGAGCGCGCGCCCACTGCCGGCTCGTCGACATGTCCCATGAAGAAATCGCTCCCCTTGAGGATCTTCGAATCCTCGCGGCCCCGGTCGGAGCGCACGTCGGAGCGTCCGCCCTTCGCTGCTCACCGAAGGCCGCACGAGGATTCTTGTATGACCGTTTTGATGGAATGCAGGGCGCCGATCAACGTTCGGACGACGTGAGGAAGTCGCGTTCAGGCGCGGCTCACCGCGAGGCGGAACTCCTTGAGCCCGGCCAGGCTCGGGTTGTTGTAGTAGCGCAGTGGTGTGTCGGTCCGCTCCAGCGAGCCGTACCGGTTCAGCAGCGCGGTGAGGGCGATGCGGATTTCCATCCGGGCGAGCGGTGCGCCCAGACAGTAGTGGACTCCATGGCCGAAACCGATGTGCTGGTTGGGCTGCCGGTGGATGTCGAAGCGCTCCGGGTCGGGGAACTGGCGCTCGTCGTGATTGGCCGACAGCGTCGACAGTGAGACGAACTGCTTGGCCGGGATGACGGTCCCGCCGATCTCGGTCTCCCTGGTGGTCAGCCGCAGGCTGTTCACGACGGCCGGCCGGTGGCGGACAACTTCTTCGACCGCGCCGGGGATCAGACTTTCGTCATGACGGATCTCCGTCATCGCATCGGGGTTCTCGACGAGTGAGAAGACGAGACTGGCGAGCACACACGCCGTGGTGACGTGACCGCCGATGAGGAGGAGTTTGCCGAGGTTGACGACTTCGTCCTCGGTGAGGGTCTCGCCGTCGACCTCGGTCGTGGCCAGCCTGCTGAAGAGGTCGTCCTGAGGGGCGGACCGCCGACGGCGGTAGTGCTTCCGCAGATACTCAAGCAGTTCCGCGCTGGCCGCGTCTATCGCCTTCACGAGACTCTCGCCCTGGAGGTCTCCGGACTCGAAAGCCAGCAGGCCGGCCGCCCAGCCGCGCAGCAGGTCGCGGTCCTCGCGCGGGAGTCCGATCAGCTCGGCGATGACCATGACGGGGAGGGGATCGGCGAGATCCCGGGCCACATCGATCTCGTCCTGTCCGTCGAGAGCGTCCAGCAGTTCGTTGGTGGTTGCCTCGATCTCCGGGGCGAGTTTCGTGACCGTCCTGGTGGTGAACGCCTTGCTGATCAGGGAGCGCAGCACCCGGTGCCGGGGCGGATCCATCTCGGTCAGCCTGCCCTGACCCCACTCGCTCCCTTTGCCCCACTCGGCGGGATACGCGCGCCAGAGCTCGGAGGAGAACGTGACCGGATCCGCGCTCGCCGCCGCCACATGCGCATAGCGAAGAATCGACCAGACTCCGGTCGCGGGATCCAGGAATACAGGGTTTTCATCACGCATGGTGCGCAGCCATGCGTGCAGTGCTCGTCCGTCGTCGAGTGAGTAAGGCGGAGGCGGTGGGATCGATCCCGGAGTCATTTCTGATTTTCCCTGATTGAGCTCCACAGGGGTCCCCTCTCATTCATATCCGAGACTCGATCACGGGCGTGTGTCTGTCAAGGGACGGCCTGTCGGACTCGTATATGCAGCAGGCCCGGTGCATGGCGCTCGATGCACGACGCTCGGTGCAGCTGAAAAGCATGCGCGCTGCTATCTTCAAACACATGACGGAATCAGAGAACCGCTCATTCCGATTCGGCGTCACTCTCGTCAGCCCCAGTCCGCGACGCGAGTGGGCCGAGAAGTCACGGAAGGCCGAGGACCTCGGCTTCGACGTGCTGGCTGTACCGGACCATTTGGGTGCGCCGGCCCCTTTCCCGGCTCTGGTGGCGGCCGCGGAAGCCACCGACCACGTGCGGTTGAGCACCTTTGTGCTCAACTCCGCCTTCTACAATCCGGTGCTGCTGGCCCGCGAGGTGGCCACCACCGACACGCTGACCGACGGCCGGCTCGAAATAGGCCTGTCGGCCGGGTCCATCAGGGAGGGGACCGGCTCGGACGGCGTGCCGTTCCCGTCTCCGGCCGAGCGGGTCGACCAGCTCGGGCGTACGGTCGCCGAGCTGCGCAGGCTGTTCGCCGATCCCGAGCACAAGCCGCAGACCGCCCGGCCCGACGGGCCGCCCCTGCTGGTGGCGGGCAATGGCGACCGGGTGCTGCGACTGGCTGCCGAGCGCGCCGACATCATCGGCTTCACCGGCATCGCCAAGGGCTCCAACGGGCTTCCGCAGCTGTCCACCCCGGAGGCGCTCAGCGAGCGCGTCACGTTCGTCCGCAAGCATCTGGGCGATCGCGCCGGCCAGGTCGAGTTCAACCTCCTTGTGCAGCAGGTGATCGTCACCGACGATCGCCGGGGCACCGCGGAGCGCTGGGCCGAGCACCCGCTGGCGCACTTCAGCCCCGATCAGCTGCTGGCGTCGCCGAGCTGGCTGATCGGGACCACCCGGCAGATCGCCGACCAGCTCCGCGAGCATCGTGAGCGCTACGGCTTCAGCTACATCGTGGTCCTCGAACCGTGGCTCGACGCCTTCGCCGGTGTCATCGAACAGCTCAAGTAGAAGCGGCGGCGCGCAGTCGCTGAAAAAAGTGCCTTCCCGCTGTGGGGCTCAGAAAGCCTCGGCAGCAGTGGGAAGGCACTTTCTTTTTTCTTTCATTCTTTTTCAGGCCTGTCCTTCAAGAAGCGTGACGGCCCGGCTGATCTTCTCCTCCGCTTCGTCGCGGAGTTCCATGGCGTGCCGGTAGTAGTGGCTCTGCTGCTCCGGATGGTCGAGCATGGAATCGCGGACGGCCAGGAAGTCGGCGGGCTCGATCCGGTCGAGGTACGGGAACAATTTTCCCGCCTCTCCGTTGAGGAGATCGAGGACGCGCCAGCCGAAGAAGTAGAACGAATCCGAATGGATGGAAACCCAGTCCCAGGCTTCCAGGAATCTCTTGTGTGCCGCGTCGTCGCCGGACTGCGAGGAGACGTCCATGGTCTCCACGATCCTGGCCAGAATCATGTCCAGCTGGCCGAACCGCGTGTGAATCTCGGCGGTCAGGCCGGCGCGATTGCCTTCCGCGCGATTGCCTTCCGCGCGATTGCCTTCCGGCGGATCCGTGGCGTCCAGCAGAACGGAATAGCGCAGCCACGCTTCAATGACGGGTTCGAACATTCACCGAGTGTGGCATGCCGCGCCGGTGCTTCACCCGCACTGCGCGCGGCCCTCGGGCGCGACCTCGTAGCGGGTCCCCGGGTCCATGCGGCGCAGCTCGGGCGACAAGTACACCTTGAGCCGCGGCTGTTGGCTGCCGGGGCGCCATGCCACGTAGTTGTGAATGCCCCTGCCACTCTCCAGCGGCCGGCCGGCGACGTCGTTCAGGGCCCGGTCGTACTGGTCGGCCCGGCGGCCCGTCGCGGCGAGGACCCGGTGAAAGCGGCGGCGTACCACCGCGTCGTCCGGGGCGTAGGTCCACATCGGCAGGTAGAGGGTGGCAGCGCCGGCCTTGCCCGGGTTGTCCTCGGTGAAGGACAGGCAGGTCACCGGGGGCTGCTGGGCGTAGCTCGCCGCATTGGCGGTCATCGCGGTGCAGAAGTCCAGGACCGGTTTCCAGAGGAAGCCGGGGTAGCCGGCCATCAGCTCGGACATGTAGTCGGCGTCGGCGTCGTAGTGCCGGAAGTAGAGCTTGACGCGGGCGGCCGAGCCGGGTGACAGATCGAGCGAGAACAGCATGGGACGGTCCTTGTGCTCGTCCCGCCGCATGTGGGACACCACCGCGGGCCAGGCGTCGCCCAGGCCCAGCCGCTCCAGTCCGCGCTCGCACAGCTCGGCTGTCCGGCTGTCGCCGAGAACAGCCGGATAGAACCAGACCTTGAACTCAACGGGCGCCCCACGCCGGGCTTCCGCGCCGTACATGGAGACGTGCTCGATCGCCGGGTCCTCGGGCAGAAACAGGTCGGCGATCTCGGACCACCGGCGGTCGGACAGGCGGTACCGGCTGACCAGGTCCCGCATGAGATGACGTGCCGCCAGCACGCGGTCCCGCGGGGAGTCGCCGGGCCGCATCGGTTCGACCGCGAACTGGACGGCGGCTTCGGTGTCGTCGAAGCCCACCGCGAATTCCATGGGCGATCCGTCCGACGACACATCCGACTCGGCCAGTTCCTGGGGGGTGGCGGCCCCCCAGGAACTGGTCATGACGCGGAACGCCTCCGCGTATGCGGCAGCCCGGTCGCCGAGGCCGAGTCCGCGCGTCAGCCGGTCGAGACGGGCCGCGCAGGCGGCCTGGGCCGATATCAGCGCGTGGTCCACTCGTCCCTGCATGTCCATGGAGTTCCCCGTTCGCGTCTGTGGCGGCTGCTGCCCTGTTCCGGTCTGTGTCAGCGGGCCAAGGTGACCGGGAGCTCGGAGAGCCCGCGGAGTGTGCCGTTCGGCCGTACGACCGGTGCGCCGGTGATACGGAGTTGGGGCCGGCGCAGCAGGGCCGACAGGGCCACGCGGGCTTCGATCCGGGCCAGGTTCAGCCCCAGGCAGGAGTGTGAGCCCCTGCCGAAGCTGATGTGGGGGTTGGGTTTGCGGTCGAGCCTGAGTGTTTCGGGGTCCGCGAACTGCAGCGGGTCACGGTTGGCGGCCCCAAGGAGCGTGGTGACCACCTCACCCGCGCGGATCTTGTGGCCGCCGACCTCGGTGTCGGTGGTGCAGGCGCGTGCCAGGGCCTGGACCGGGCCGACGTAGCGCAGCAGCTCTTCGATGGCGGTGTCGAGGGGGGCCTGTCCGCCGGCCACGGACTCCCAGGCTCCGGGGGTGGTCAGCAGCGCTTTGACGGCGTTGCCGATGAAGCGGCTGGGGACCTCGAATCCGGCGTGGAAGAACGCGCGGGTGGAGTTCACCAGTACGTCGTCGTTGGCGACGCCCGAGCCGTCCAGGTGCTCGGCCACGTACCCGAGGACACCCCCGCCGGGCGGATCGGCGAGCCAGGAGCGTACGAGAGAGTTGAAGTGTTCCCGCGCCCGCAGCCCCGGTTCTGTCGCGTCGGGGTCGAGCTGGGCGTCCATGCTGTGGTCGAGATCGTTGTTGTACTGGTCGAAGGACTCGCCGGTCGTCGGGGGTTCGGTGCCGAGGAACCGGGTGATCGTCTTCAGGGTGAACGCGTCGGCGAAGTCACGGATGAAGTCGAACGACTCCCGTTCGCCGAGTTCGTCGAGCAGGACGTCGGCGTAGTCGGCCAGTTCGGCGCGCAGAGCGTCCATGTCCTGTGCGCGGACCGCGTCGAGTGCGAGGTGCCGGAGCGGGGTCTGGTCCGGCGGGTCGAGGGTCTGCAGGCTCAGCAGGGTCGGCGGGGTGGGGATGCCGATGCGGCGGAAGTCGGCGCTGAAGAGGTCCGTGTCGCGCAGGATGTTCACGCAGTCGGTGTGCCGGGTGAGGATCCAGGATTCGATCCGGCTGTGCCAGTAGACCGGGTGGTTTTCGCGAAGCCGCCGGTAGACCGGGTAGGGGTCCGCCAGTACGGACGGGTCGAGCGGGTTGAACCAGGGATCTGTCTCTTCGGCCTCAAGCGATGTGGTCACGGCCGTCTCCGCCTCCGTCAGTAGCGCCGATGCCGGCCGGGATGGGCGGCTGCGTGCCCGCCCCGTCCGGGGTTCCGTCTGTCATGGATCGCTCGAGCCCCGGGCAACGGGGAACGGCTGGGCTTGCCGGGCTTGCCTGCTTCAGGAAGTTCGGCAACGGATCGTCGTCGTCGTAGTACCGGTGGAAGACGGGCGTGATGCCGCCGGACAGCGGCGGGACGATCCACGACCAGTCGGCCGGCACCGCACGTCCGGCCTTCTCCTCGCGTTCCACATGCCGCAGGAACCGCTCCGACTCGGTGTGGTGGTCGGAGATGGTGATGCCGGCCTGCCGGAAGGACCAGAGCACCGCCAGGTTGAGTTCGACGAGCGCCCGGTCCTTCCAGAGGGTGTGGTTCGCCGTGCGGTCCAGTCCCATACGGTCGGCCAGCTCCGGCAGCAGGTCGTACCGCTGCTGGTCCACGAGATTGCGGGCGCCGATCTCGGTACCCATGTACCACCCGTTGAATGGCGCCGCGCTGTAGCGCACTCCGCCGATCTCCATCGTCATGTTGGAGATGACAGGCACCGCGTGCCAGCGAAGACCGAGGCCGGCGAACCATGCGTATTCGGGGTGTTGGATGTGCACTTCGTGGACGGCGTCGGGCGGCAGCTCGAACAGACGGGGGGCTTCGCCGGGCGTCCCGATGAGCAGGGGGAGCACATCGAACGCCGTCCCCGGCCCGCCGGGCCAGCCGAGCGCGCGTACCCGGTCGGTGAAGTCCGCGTAGGCGGGATCACCGGTGATCCGGTTGCCGGGCTGCCGGTAGCCCGCGTACCGGATGAGTTGCTCGTTGTGGATCCGGGGGCCGGCACCGTTGCGGTCCTCCGGTGCGAACACGGTGATCGTGGGCCGGATCCGGCCGCCGTTGAAGGCTTCGCGGAGGTGCCGCGCGCATTCGCGGTGGATCTCTTCAGCGGTGTTCACCTGCCGGCGGTCCCGTACGGCGAGGCGCTGCCAGTAGATCCTGCCGATGCAGCGCTTGCTGTTCCGCCAGGCGACCCGGGCGCCGAAGGCGAGTTCCTCGGGGGTGTGCGCGTACGTCCCCGACCGGCGGATCTCTCCACGAATTTCACGCAGGCGCTCCGCCATGGAAATCTGAGCGCCGTTCTCCTGGAAAAATAGCTCAATGAATTCCTCGGCACGAGGGAGTACATCGAAGACTTCAGCGGTTGCGGCCCTTGTCATCCCTCATACCCCCAAGGAAAGCCCGTAGCCCAGCACGGCCATGCTGGGCTACGGTGACGCGAAAATGCCGGGTTTACTAGTGCAGGTAGCGCATAGGATTCACCTCCCCCGCCTCGTCCGCTGCCGCGGTTGTCTCATGACACCGGTGAACTGCCGGACGGAGTCCGATAATTGCGGCCGATGGAGACGGAAAGACCTAGCGATAAATAATCTAGGTCCGGGATTTATGTGTGTCAACGTTCCTGAACAGCCACCACTCTTCTTGGCACTCTCCCGACGCTCCGGGCCGGAAAAACAGAAAAGCCCGCTGTCCGCCGGGCATCAATGCTCGGCGGACAGCAGGGACTGGTCGGGCCGGGGGAAACGTCAGAAGGTCACGGGCAGAGCCGTCAGATGCCAGCTGCCGGGGTTGGGCAGGCGTGGCACTTCCTCCGGTGGGACGGCCAGCGCGAGGTCGGGGAAGCGCCGCAGCAGTGCCGTGAGCGCCACCTCCGACTCGGCGAACGCCAGGGAGGCACCGATGCAGTAGTGCGGTCCGTGGCCGAAGCCGAACTGGACGGACGTCCCCGCGGGGCGGCGGATGTCGAGGCGGTCGGGATCCGGGAAGGCCCGGGGGTCACGGTTGGCGCTGGCGATGACGGCGACGGCCGAGTCGCCCTTCTTCACGGGCACGCCGCACAGTTCAAAGTCCTCGCGGACGTAACGAATCGCCGTCAGCAGCAGGGGTGGCCGCCAGCGCATCAGTTCCTCGAGGGCGCGCGGCATGAGCCCGTAGTCCTCGCGCACCGCCGCGAGCTGGTCGGGGTGGGACAGCAGGGACACCACGGAGTTGGCGATGAAGTTGGCGAGATTGTCCTGTCCCGCGAGAACTGTGTGCCACACCATGGTGACCATCTCGGTGTCGGTGATCCGGTCCTTGTCCTCGGCCTGCGCCCGGAGAAGATCGGAGACCAGGTCGTCCCCGGGTTCCTCCCGCCGGAGCGCGATGACCTCCTTCGCGTTCCGGATGACGGCGCGCAGCGCCTCGTCGTACCGCCGGCCGCCCGCGCCCATCTCGGAGATGTGCTTCCGCCACAGCGGGCGTTCCGGCTCGGGAATGCCGACGACCTCGCCGACCACATGCGCCGGCAGCAGCTGCGTGAAGTGCTTCAGCAGGTCCACGGATCCGTTCTCCGCATGCTGGGGCAGTTCGTCGAGCAGGCGGTCGGTGACCCGTTCCACGAGCGGCCGCCGGGCCGCGGCGCGGCGGGCGGTGAACGAGTGCAGCGCCAGTTTGCGCAGCCGCGCCTGTTCGGGGCCGTCCATGTGCGACATGGTCATCATGTAGGGCCGGATGTCTTCCGGTACGCGCTGATTCCAGCTGTCGGCCGTCATCGCCAGGCGGGAGTCATTCAGTAGCGCCTTGGCATCCTGATGACGGGTGACGGCCCAGATCGCACCGAAGCCGGGTGCCACAAGGCGCACCACCGGGGACTGTTCTCTGGCTCGCCCATAAACGGCGATCGGGTCGCCCATCACTTCCGGATCGGCCATATTTATTTCTGGGACGCCTGTTTCTGGGACTCCTGTTTCTGGGACGTCTATTTCCGGGACTTCGTTCTCGCCTGGTGCGCCGTTGAGCACAGCGTTCCCCCCTGGTTGGGCGGTATGAATCGCGATGCCCACGAGGCTAGCCCGGCCCTGAACGTACGACAATGCCGAAATGGAAGGAGGCGAAGCCCCTGGGGACTTCGCCTCCGTAATCCGGGTGAGCGGTGCCGCGTAATCTTTCGCCGGGGGCTGCCTCGGCTAGCTCTTGCGGTATTTCGCCATGCTGAGCGGAATGAACACCAGGAGCAGGACGGCGCAGGAAATCAGTGCGGTGCCCAGTTCTCCCGGCGAGTCACCGCTCATCAGTCCACGGGCGGCCGTGACGACCTGACTGACGGGATTGATGTCGACCACGGCCTCCAGCCAGCCCGGCATGGTCGTCGGATTGACGAAGATGTTGCTGGCGAACGTCAGGATGGAGAGCAGGAGCATCCCCAGCCCGGAGACCGCCTGGGGCGTGCGCAGCAGGAGGCCCAGGAACGTCCAGATCCACGACACACAGAACCCGAACAGCACGATGAGCAGGATTCCGGCAACCACTCCCACCGGCCCGCCGTCCGGCCGGTAGCCCAGCAGCAGACCCACGGCAACCACGACCACCGACGAGACCACATAGCGGAACACATCGCCGAGCAGCGCTCCGGTCAGGGGAGACGCCTGCCAGATGGGCATGGACTTGAACCGGTCGAAGATCCCCTGGGTCATGTCGGTCGTGAGCGCGACGCCTGTTTGCGTGGAGATGAACAGAATCCCCTGCACCAGGATTCCGGGGAGCAGGAATTCCAGGTAGTCCTTGGTGGTGCCGGTGGCCGACAGTGCCCCGCCGAACAGGTAGGTGAAGATCAGCGTGAACATCACGGGGGTGATGGTGGCGTTGAACATCTGCCCCGGCGACCGCTTGATCTTGACCAGCGCCCGCCACCCCAGCGTGAGCGAGGTCGACAGCGGTCCGGGACGGCGGGTGGGGAGCGTGTCCTCACCGAGGACCTGACGGATCGTGCTCTGCGCTTCGGGGGATCGCGCGGCGGTGGTCATCGGTGCTCCCTGCTCCGCTTGCCGGTCTTGTGAACGCCTTGGTCCGCCGGGTCCCCGGTCGAAGCGGGGCGGCCGGTCAGTGCCAGGAAGACCTCGTCCAGGGTGGGGCGGTCCATCGCGAAGTCCTCCACCGCGATCGACTTGGTGAGTTCTCCGAGGGCGCGCGCGACCGTGTGCGGATCCGCACCGCGCGCGGACAGCTGGGACCTGCCGGTCTCCTGGGCAGGCACCCCGAGCGCCGCCGTCAGTACGCGCCTGGCTTCCGGCAGATCGTCGGGGTCGCGCAGCTCGACGCGCAGCGAACCGCTGCCGGCCGAGGCCTTGAGTTCGTCGGGCGTCCCCTCGGCGACGACCTTGCCGTGGTCGATGACGGCGACCCGCCCGGCGAGTTGATCGGCCTCGTCGAGGTACTGCGTGGTGAGCAGTACGGTCGTGCCCCGCTCGACCATCGCCCGGATGATGTCCCAGACCTGGTTGCGGCTGCGCGGGTCGAGGCCGGTCGTCGGCTCGTCCAGGAACATCAGCTCGGGCCGCACCACCAGGCCGGCGGCGACGTCGAGACGGCGGCGCATTCCCCCGGAGTAGGTCCTGACCGGGCGGTCGGCCGACTCCTCAAGACCGAAGGCTTCGATCAGGCCGTACGCGCGGGCGCGGGCCCCCGCGGTGGTGAAGCCGAGGAGCCTGGCGAGCAGAATGAGGTTCTCCGCGCCGGTGAGGTCATTGTCGACGCTGGCGAACTGGCCCGTCAGGCTTACGCGCTTGCGGACTTCGTTCGCGTGGCGGACGACATCGCGGCCGAAGACCTGGGCTGTACCGGAGTCGGGAGCAAGGAGTGTGGCCAGGATCCGGAGCGTGGTGGTTTTCCCGGCGCCGTTCGGGCCGAGTACCCCGTAGACGGTCCCGGCCGGGACCGCCAGATCGAGCCCGTCGACAGCTTTTGTGTTCCCGAAGGATTTGACCAGAGCGCTGGTCTCCACTGCTAAGTCACTGCGCACGTTCACCCTTGCGGTCGCTTTCGGTTGGAGACCGTGGACGCGTCAGAGGCGGGGGTGTGATCCTCCATGCGGCTGATGGACCGCTCGCACCGCTGCTGAGCCGCCTGGGCCGAGCGCAGCCCCAGCCCGAAGGCGATCTCCGACCAGGTCATGCCGCGTTCCCTGGCGAGAAACGACAGACTGGCCTCCAGAGCCTCCAACTCGGCCCGGGCCGACGGCAGCAGGGTCAGCGCCGCCAGTATGTCGGTGGTGTCGACCTCCGTGGCACCCGTCGGCTGCGCGGTACGCGAAGCCAGGGAGGTGACGAGATGGATCGCCTCCTGAGCGGTGAGCCTGGGCCCCTGCTGCGCACCGGCCCGGCCGGACTGCTCCGGCCCGTTGGGCTGCTCGGTGTGCTCGGTGTGCTCGGTCTGCTGAGTCTGCTGAGTCTGCTCGGTATCGGGCCTGAGATGCCGTTCCGCGATACGCGCCAGCGCCACATGCTCACGGCGGGCGCGGGCCTGGTCCGGATCCTCGGCTCGGAACGCTGCACTCGTTTGATCTGCTCGGTAACTCACGGTCGGCATCCTGTCCCCTCAAAGTTACGTTGTCAACTGGACGTTGATACCTTTCCGTTGAAAGCCCGGCCTGCCGGAAACGTGTCGGCGGCGGCGAGGAGTTCGTCGTTCTCGTGAGGTTCGCCGACCGTGACACGGACACCTTCGCCCGCGAGCGCGCGCACCCTGATCCGGCGGTCCAGACAGTGCTGCCGGAACGGCTCGGACGCCTCACCGAGCGGAAGCCACAGAAAGTTGCCGCCGCTCGGCGGAACCTCGTAACCCCACTTGACCAGGGCTTCGCGAGTCCGCTCCCGCTCCAGGGCGACCACCCCCACACGTGTCCTCAACTCGGATACGCAGGCCAGCGAGGCGACCGCGGCCCGCTGCGCGACGGTGTTCACCGCGTACGGCACGGCCACGCGTGCCAGCATGTCCGCCACCGGCTCGGCGGAGACGCAGTAGCCGACCCGGACGCCCGCGAGACCGTACGCCTTGGAGAAGGTCCGCAGCGCGACCACATTGTGGCGCCCCCGGCGGATCCGCTCCTTGACATACGCGATGCCGTCGAGCGCGTCCGGATCGCCGACGAACTCCCAGTACGCCTCGTCGAGTACGACGAGCACGTCGCCGGGAACGGCGTCGAAGAACCGCTCCAGCTCCTCGCGGCCGAGCACGGTCCCGGTCGGATTGTTCGGCGTGCACACGAACACCAGCCGGGTCCGATCGGTGATCGCCGCGGCCATCGCCACCAGGTCGGGTTTGTGGGCGGGGGTGAGAGGAATCGCGCGCACCACGGCACCGGCCGTGCGGGCGAGCGTCGGATACACCTCGAACGAGCGCCACGGGATGATCACTTCATCCCCGGCCTCGCAGGTGATCTGCAGGAGTTGCATACAGAGCCCGACCGAACCCGGGCCGAGCGAAATGGTCTCCACCGGGAGCCCGTACGTCTCGGCCAGACGGCGCGTGAGGTCGGCGCCGCTGTTGTCGGGATAGCGGTTGACTTCGCGCACCGCGTCCGCCGTCGCGTCCCGGACGCCGGGCAGCGGTCCGAAGGCGAGCTCGTTGCTGTCGAGTTTGATCCCGCCCGCGCCCGCGGGCGCCGACCGGAAGACCGGCAGGTCTCCCAGGCCGGGCCGCAGCCGAAGATTCGTCACTCGTCCGCCTGCTTCGCCGCCCCGGCGGTCGCGTTCATCGCGTCCACCAGGCTCTTCGGCCGCATGTCGGTCCAATTCTCGTTGATGTAATCCAGACAGTCGGCCCGGGAGGCTTCACCGAAGACCGCTTTCCAGCCTTCCGGTATCTCCGCGAAACGCGGCCAGAGCGAATACTGCGACTCGTCGTTGATCAGGACGAAATAAGGTGCGTCTTCGTCCTCGAACGGATTCGTCATGGAAACCCCTCCAGTTGTACGGATTACCTGCTCTGCACCGAGTACAGCGTGACTCAACCCTGATGTAAAGCAATCGGATCGAGGTGCCCGACAACGGTTTCCAGCACCTTCTGCGGATGTTCGGTGACGAAGAAATGCCCGCCGGGAAATTCCTGCACGCTGAAATTCGAACGGGTGTGGCTCCGCCACCTGCCGGCGGCGTCCTTGTTCGTCGTGGGGTCGTCGCGGCCGACCAGTACAGCAATAGGCACCCCGGTCGTCACCTGAGGCCCGCAGCTGTACGAGGCGAGCGCCCGATAGTCGTTCCGCAGCGCCGGCAGGTGCATACGCAGTGCTTCTTCGTCGGCGAGCAGGAGCTCACCCGTACCGCCCAAGCGCCGCAGTTCGCCGATCAGCTCCGCCTCGCTCCACCGCTGCCGCCGTGCCTCCGCGCGGGGAAACGAGGGCGCGCCGCTCGCGGAAGCGAAGAGGTGCGCGACCTTCTCGGGCTGCTCGGCCTCGACCAGCCGCACTGTTTCGAAAGCGACCAGGGCACCCATGCTGGTACCGAGAAATGCCGTGGGCAGGTCATTCATGGTGAGCACCGCATCGGCCACTCCACGTGCCAGCTCATGAATGTCGGTGAGAGCGGGCTCGGACCGTCGCCATTGGCGGCCCGGGTACTGGACAGCGACGACCTCGACGGATGCGGGCGCGGCGGCGGAGAGCGGGAAAAAGGCGCCGGCGGAACCTCCCGCATGGGGAAAGCAGATCAATCTGAACCGGCTTCCCTCCTTGGTGTGGAGGGATGCTGTCCAGTCACCGCCGTAAGCGCTCATATCTCGTTCCCTGTCTTTTCTCGGCCGGTCTGTTCCCGGTCGGTCTGTTCCCGGTCGGTCTGTTCCCGGTCGGTCTGTTCCCGGTCGGTCTGTTCCCGGTCGGTCTGTTCCGGCATGGAGGCCTCCGTGCCGCCCTCCCAGTCGGGGCACACCTCGCGGAGATGAGCGGCAAGTTCGGCCGGGCTGGGACAGTCGAAGACGAGTGTCGCGGGCAGCGGCACGGACGTTGCCGCCGAAACCCGGTTGCGCAGCTCGATGGCCTGGAGAGAGTCCAGACCCAGCTTCTGGAACCCGAGGTCCGGGTCGATGTCGTCGGCCGAGTCGTGTCCGAGTACGAACGCGGTCTCGGTCCGCACCATGTCGAGGAGCGAACGCCGTGCAGCCGGGTCCGGCCGGTCCGCCCGGCCCGCCGGGTCCGCCGGGTCCGGTCGCCGGAGCCCCGATGTGTCCGACCGCATCACCCGGGCGGCGAGACGGGCCGCGACGAGAGTGGGCGTACGGCTGCCGACCGCCGCGTCGAACATGGCCAGCCCGCGCTCCGCCGACAGCACCCCGACGCCCTGCCGCGCCAGCCGGGCGCGGTCTTTGTCGTCCAGCCCCGCCGTGATGGCGCTCAGGGGTTCCCACAGGCCCCACGCGATGGACAGGGCAGGTGCCGGAAGGTGCCGCCGCTGCTCGGCCAGGCCGTCCAGGAACGCATTGGCCGCCGCGTAGTTGGCCTGCCCGGCTGAGCCGATCACGGCTGCCACCGACGAGAACAGAACAAAGGCCGACAGATCGCTGTCTTTCGTCAGCTCGTGCAGGTTGATCGCGGCATCCACCTTGGGCCGCAGTACCTGGTCCAGCGCCTCGGGAGTCAAGGAGCCCACCGTGGCGTCCCGCGCCACGCCCGCCGCGTGCACCACTCCCCCGAGCCGGATCCGCTGCCGCCGGAGATCTTTCAGCAGGGCGGCGACCGCCTGCCGGTCACCGATGTCGCATGCCGAGACGACGACCTCGGCGCCCAGTTCACCCAGCTCTCGGGTCAGCTCGGCACACCCCGGCGTGTCCGCTCCGCGGCGGCCGACCAGGACCAGCCGGGTCACGCCGTGCCGGACGACCAGGTGCCGGGCGACCAGCGCGCCCAGGGTTCCCAGCCCTCCCGTGATGAGGACCGCCCGGTCGGTGTCCCAGGCCCGCAGTGCGAGTACGACCTTGCCGACATGCCGGGCCTCCGCCAGATACCGGAACGCGCCCGGTGCTTCACGTACGGGCCAGGCCGTGACCGGGATCGGGACCAATGCTCCCGCCTCGAACAGCCGCACCAGCTCGGCAAGCATCTGCTGGATCCCGTCGGCGCCCGCTTCCCTGATGTCGAAACGTGCGTAGGCGACGTCGCCGTACTCCCCCGCCACCTCATCGGGTTCACGGATATCCGTCTTGCCCATCTCCATAAACCGTCCGCCCACGGCCAGCAGGCGCAGGGAGGCGTCGGTGAGCTCTCCGGCCAGCGAGTTCAGCACCACATTCATCCCGGCGCCGCCCGAGGCGGCGCGGAACGCGTCTTCGAAACCGCTGTCCCGCGAGGAGGCCGTGCGGTCCTCCGCTATGCCCATCGACCGCAGCGTCGGCCACTTCGCCGGGCTCGCCGTCGCGAACACCTCCGCGCCGATGTGCCGCGCGAGCTGCACGGCTGCCATGCCCACCGCTCCGGTCGCCGTATGCACCAGCACTTTTTCGCCGGCCCGCAGCCCGCCCAGCCGTACCAGCCCGTCATAGGCCGTCAGAAACGCCACAGGCACGGCCGCGGCCTGCTGGAGCGACCAGCCGAGAGGAATTCGGGTGATCATCCGGTGGTCGGTGACGGAGACGGGTCCCATCGCCTCGAACAGACCCATCACCCGGTCTCCGACGTCGATCCCGGCCACCTCAGGACCGACCTCCGTGACCACACCCGCGCCTTCGACGCTCTGGTACGCGGCGGCGTCGGAGACACCCTCGCGCGGTGCCACCATGCCCAGATTGAGCAGGACATCACGGAAGTTCACCCCGGCCGCATGCATCGCGACCCGGACCTGACCGGGCTTCAGCGGCGCGCCGGCCTCTGGCCAGACCGCCCACGACACGTCCTCCGGGGTGCCCTTGCCCACGTAGTCGAGTCGCCAGTGCTGATCGGGGCCCGCGGGCGGCTCGATCGCATGCGCGGCAGCGTCGAGGCCGACCAGGCTGGGGACGTACATCACGCCCTTGCGGAGGGCGAGTTGGGGTTCATCCGAGCGAAGAGCGTCGCCGAGCGCGCGGAGGGAAGCCTCGGCGGCGGCGGTCGCGGTCGCGGTGATGTCGATGTCGATGTCGATGTCGATGAGCTGCAGGCGCTGCGGTTCCTCCGACTGCGCCGAGCGAATCAGACCCCACACCGACCGGCCGGGCAGATCCCCGGTCGTCTCCTCCTCGTCCACGCTGATCGCGCGGCTGGTCAGAAGGACAAGCCGACAGCCGGACAGGGAGGGCGCGGACAGTACCCCCTGTACCAGGGCCAGCGTCCGAGTGAGCACGTCACGAACGGCCTTGCCGCCGTCGGGCGCCGCACTGGCCGGGCACGGTACGACGATGACCTCGGGGAGGCCACCGTCCGGGTTCCGGGTGGTCAGGGCGGACAGATCCGCGTAAGGGGCGACGTGACGGCCGAGGGCGCCGCTCAGACGGGCGGCGAGGTTACTGCCGTCGGGTTCGATCACGGCGCAGCGGGCGATGGGCGTGGTGTCGCCGGCCTGCGCCCGCTCCACCCACTTGACCTGGCGCAGGCCCTGGTCGGTCGTGGCGTGCTCAGCGGCACCGGCCACCACGACCTCACGCAGCGTCAGCGCCTCGATGGACGCGACGGGTGCGCCGTGCTCGTCGGCCAGCGAGATGGCCACCGTGTCCTGGCCGAGGGGTGTCAGACGTACGCGCAGAGCCGTGGCGCCCGAGATGTGCAGAGACAGTCCGCGCCAGAGGAACGGAACGCGGATCGCGTGCGCCGCGGCGGAATCCTCCGGCATCCGGCCGGTGTCGTCGAGGGGCCCCCGCGCGAGCCCGTCAACCTCGATGGCGTGCAGAGCCGCGTCCAGCAGAGCGGGGTGGATGCCGAACCGGTGCGCGTCCCCGCGCGGTCCGGGATGTACGGCCTGATGTTGCCCCGCGCTGTCTTCGGAACCCGGATCCGGCCGCGCTCCGGAGGGGAGCCGTACCTCCGCGTAGATCTCACCTTCACGCCGCCACACTGCCCTGAGTCCCTGGAAGGCGCGGCCGTAGGTGAGGCCCCGGCCGGCCAGTTCCGCGTAGGTCTCGTCGGGCTCCATCGGCACGCGCTGCGCGCCGGGCGGCGGCCAGGCCGTCAGGTCGAACGACGGCGTCGGTCCTCCGGTCGCCAGTACGGCGCTGCTGTGACGTTCCCACTCGCCGGTGGACATGGACCGTGCGTCGACGGGGTGCTCCCGTACCGGCCTGGAGTAGAAGGACAGGGTGCGCCGGCCCGTCCCGTCCGCTTCTCGCACGACCAGCCGCAACTGAACGTCGGTTTCGGGCGGCAGAACCAGCGGGGCTTCCAGGGTGAGTTCGTCCACCCGGTCGTAGCCGATCTCGCGCGCGGCGCGGGACACCAGCTCGGCGAAGGCCGCACCTGGCAGCAATGTCTCGCCCGCTACCACGTGTTCCGCGAGCCACGGGTGATCACGCGGCGACAGCAGGCCGGACCATACGAGGCTATCTGTCTCCGGTATCTCGACAACGTCGTTCAGCAACGGGTGGCGGCCGGCGGTGCGCGCGGCCCGGTTGTCCGCGGCGTGGCGGCCGGCGGATGAGTCGATCCAGTACCGGCGGCGCTCGAAAGGATAGGTGGGCAGGGCGATTTTCCTGCCGCCCCAGTCACCGGCCACGGTGGCCCAGTCCACGTCCATGCCATGGACGTAACCCGCCGCGATCCCATTGACCAGTGTGGTGGTCTCGGAACGCGCGCCGCGCAACAGGGGGACGACGTGCCAACCGTCGTCCTTCTCCCTGTCCTTCCCCCCGGAGAGTACGGCGCTCGCCATGGCCGACAACGTACTGTCGGGGCCGATCTCCACGAAGTAGGTCCCGCCGGCCGCGCGGGCCGCGAGCACACCGGCGGCGAACTGTACGGGGCGGCGGAGGTGGTCGACCCAGTACCGCGGTGAGGCCAGTTCCGACGCCTCCGCCGCCCGTCCCGTCACGTTCGAGAGGACAGGAATCTGGGGGCGGTGGTAGGTGAGCGACTCGGTGACCTCGCCGAACTCATCGAGAATCGGTTCCATGAGAGGGGAATGGAAGGCGTGGCTCACGGTGAGCGGCACTGTCCTGCGCCCTCGCGCCGAGAGCTGCCCGGCAATGACCTGAACCGTGGCCGCGTCACCGGAGATGACCACCGCCGCGATGCCGTTGACTGCCGCGATGCCGACGCGGTCCTCCAGCCCTGCCAGGAGCGGCTCGACCTCTTCCCTGGCGGCCCTGATCGACACCATCGCCCCGCCCGGCGGCAGGGACTGCATCAACCGGCCGCGTGACGCGACCAATCGGGCCGCGTCCGCCAGGGAGAACACGCCCGCGACATGGGCCGCCGTGAGCTCCCCGACCGAATGCCCCATGACGAGATCCGGTTCCACCCCCCAGGAACGCACCAGCCGGTAGAGGGCCAGTTCCGTGGCGAAGAGGGCCGGCTGCACGAACTCTGTCCGGTCGAGCAACGCCGCCTCGACGGAGGCAGGATGTGCGTACATCACGGACTTGAGCGGACGGTCCAGGTACGGATCCAGAGCCGCGCAGGCCTCATCAATGGCCTCGGCATAGGCGGGGAACCTCTCGTACAGCTGCCGTCCCATCCTGGTGCGCTGGGTTCCCTGCCCGGCGAACATGAACACCCGGCTGCCGCCCCCGGCGGCGACGCCCTGCAGCAGTTTGCCGTCCGTGCGCCCCCCGGCCAGCGCTTCGAGGCCCGCGACGAGGCCGTCCATGTCCTCGGCCACGACCGCGGCGCGCTTCTCGAATCCGGACTGGATCGAGGCTGTGGTGTGGGTGAGGTCGGTGGGGTGGGGTGCGGGGTCGGTGGTGGTCAGGAAGGTGTGCAGGCGCCGGGCCTGGGAACGCAACGCGCTCGCGGTCTTCGCCGACAACACCAACGGCAACAACTCCCCCGCCGCATCCCCATCCCCATCCCCATCCCCACCATCACGGTCGTGGTCGTGGCTATCGGGCTGCTCCAGGATGACGTGCGCGTTCGTACCCGAAATACCGAACGAGGACACCCCCGCCCGCCGCGGACGCCCCCGCTCC